>DATKHZ010000546.1:0-2792 GCA_035509995.1 Acidimicrobiales bacterium
GACCAGGAGGGCTCCGGCGACATTGAAGCGCTCGCTCATCATGGTGTTCATTTCCGCATTGAGGTTGTAAGCCTCCCGCGTGATGGCGGCAAGGCGGCGCCCTACCCAGCGCGCGGGGAAAATGAAGACCGGCAACATGCAAAGAGCTAGAAGCGTTATCTGCCAGCTCAGGATGAGCATGGCAACGAGGGTGACAGCCAAGCTGATGGTATTGCCGACGACCGAGTTGAAGGTGTCGGTGAAAGCCTGTTGGGCACCCAGTACGTCGTTGTTGAGCCGGGATATCAAAGCTCCTGTCTGGGTGCGGGTAAAAAAGGCGATCGGCATGCGCTGGATGTGCGTGAAAACCTTGTTGCGCATGTCGAATATGAGGCCTTCCCCGACCCGGGAGGAGATCCAGCGTTCCCAAAGGCCGAGCGCTGCGTCGAAGATCGCGAGCCCCGCAACGAGTACGGCGAGCCAGATCACGAGTGCGCCCTTGTGCTTCTCTATCCCCTGGTCGATGATGGCCCTGTACACCAGCGGGTTAGCGGCGCCAACGAGGGCGTCAACCACGATCAGCACCAAGAACAGTGCGAGCGCAAGCTTGTAGGGCTTGGCAAAGCCCATGATGCGCCGCACGGTGCCCTTTGGGAGCTTGTGGGCGGTTACCTTTTGGTCCTGGCGAAGAGACCGCATGAGGCCCCAGCCGACGCGGCCCCCCCCGCCGCCCATCCCCATGCCCATGTGGTTCACTGGCCCATTCTACGGCCAGGTCAGCGGTGAACCTCAGGTGGTGGCGGGCAGCGCGTTCTCGCTCACCAGACGCTTGTACCAGTGGTAGCTGTCCTTGGGCGTCCGCTTGCCGCTCGGGTAGTCGACCCAGACGATGCCGAAACGCATCGAGTAACCCAGCGCCCACTCGAAGTTGTCCAACAGGCTCCATACGAAATAGCCCCGCAGGTCGACGCCCTGGTCTATCGCGTCCTTGGCCGCCTGGACGTGCTGCTCGAGGTAGCGGATCCGCGCCTGGTCGTGGATTACCCCGTCCGGGCCGACGTAGTCATGTTCGGCTGCCCCGTTCTCGGTGATGTAGAGCGGTATAGAGGTGTACTCGTTGTGGACCCGTACCAAGATGTCCCTGAGCCCGTCGGCGTCAACCTCCCAGCCAGCCGCGGTGCGCTCCGCGCTTGCCCGACCGACGTCGACACGGTCCGGGTGCGGGTGCCTGCCAAGGCCACCTGGGTAAACGAGATAGCCGGCTTCCCGGGCCTCCTGTAGGCGGCTGGGGTCGGCCAGAACGCTCGTGCTGTAGTAATTGACTCCCAAGAAATCGATCGGTTGGCTGATCGCCGCAAGGTCTCCCGGGTGCACGACCTCACGGCCCGGCCCGCGGAGCGGGTACAGCTCGGCCATGTCCGCTGGGTATTCGCCTTTGAACAGCGGGTCAAGGTACAAGCGGTTGAGGTGCCCATCGGCCCTCCTTGCGGCGGCAAGGTCAAGCTCGTGGTCGCTTGCCGCTATCTTCCCGCCCAGGTTGAGAGTTATACCGACGGGTGCCTTTGTCACCTGGCGCAATACTTCGGTCGCCCTTGCGTGAGCCAGCAGCAGATGGTGAGTTGCAAGGACCGCCATTTCGCCCTCGGCACGGCCGGGAGCATGCACACCGGTCCCATAGCCGAGCCAGGCCGAGCACCAGGGCTCGTTCAACGTGATCCACCTGGCGACACCGTCTGAAAGGGCATCGCCGACCATCGACGCGTACTCCGCGAAACGCTCCGACGTGTCCCGCGAGGTCCAACCGCCAAGGTCTTCGAGTGCCTGGGGGAGGTCCCAGTGGTAGAGGGTGCATACGGGCTCGACCCCCCGCTCGAGCAGCCCGGCCACGAGGCGACGGTAGAAATCGAGTCCCGCTTCGTTGGCAGGGCCTTTCCCATCTGGCTGGATGCGCGGCCAGGCGACGGAGAACCTGTACGCCCGCAACCCGAGCTGCTGGACCAGCTCCAGGTCCTCCGCGAGGCGCTTGTAGTGCTGGCACGCGACGTCGCCGTTGTCCCCGTTGAGCGTTCGCCCCGGGCTGTGAGAGAACGTATCCCAGATCGATGGCCCACGACCATCCGCTGTCACCGATCCTTCGATCTGGTAGGCGGCAGTTGCCGCTCCCCAGAGAAAACCCGCGGGAAAATCACGGTCATTGGTCACTTGCGTCTCCTTGTCAGCTCCCACAGGTTAACGCGCCTTGCGGTGCATCACCTGCGTTCCCCAAAATCGGCCTGTCCACCCTTGCGAGCGGCGGCCTGTGCCGGTCGGCCCTCGGTTCAGGTACCAAGGGCGTACCTTACACTTAACCGGTTCGGTTGACCAGCCGCCGGCCCGGTGCCGGCTGCAAGGGGTGCCAGATATAATCGTGCCGCAGTTAGCCCAAGGGGAGAACATGCACGGAGCCAGTCCGAGCCACAGCCCAGGGCCACCGACGATTTACGACGTGGCCGAACACGCCCAGGTGTCGATAGCGACTGTCTCGCGTGCCCTGAACGGCCATGGGTACCTGCGGGCGGAGACCCGCAAACGGGTGTTGCAGTCCGTGCGGGACTTGCATTTCGTGCCTAACGGACCAGCGCGTCAACTTTCTACTCGCACTACCAAAGTACTTGCGTTGGCATTCGTGCGCCCACCTGAGGATGAAATGTCAGAGGTCGAAGAGGACTCGCTGTTGTTCATAGACGCAGTGATCCGAGGCGCAGAACTCGCCGCGCAGCGCTACGGCTACTCCTTGCTTCTATCGGGCGTCAAAGAGGCTGCCTCAGCGGAGG
>DATKHZ010000547.1:0-8708 GCA_035509995.1 Acidimicrobiales bacterium
CTGGTGTTCGCCTTCCTTGCTGCGGCCGCCATCAGCCGGTTCCGGCTCAGGGGCTCGACTGCGTTCTTGGTCCTGATCCTGGTCGTGCAAATGGTGCCCGGCACAGCCCTGATCATCCCTCTGTACCTCATGCTCGACAACCTGCACCTGATCAACAGCTACTTCGGCCTCATCCTGGTCTACGCTGGCGCGACGCTCCCGTTCACCATCTGGGTGCTGAGAGGCTTCGTGATGGGGGTCCCGATCGAGCTCGAAGAGGCGGCGCAGGTGGACGGCGCCAGCCGCTTCGGCGCCTTCTGGCGCATCCTCTTACCGCTGGTCCTCCCCGGCGTGATCTCTTCGGGGATATTCGCGTTCATCACCGCCTGGAACGACTTCCTAGTCGCCAATCTCATAATGCAGGCGAACAGCCACCAGACGCTGCCCGTGTGGCTCTTCAGCTTCGAGACCAACGTGGGCGTAGACTACGCCGGGCTGATGGCCGGCTGCACGATAATGGCCGTCCCGGTTGTGATCTTTTTCCTCTTCGCACAAAGGCGGATCGTGAGCGGTATGACCGCAGGGGCGGTGAAGATGTGAGCGAGGAAGCACAGCGCGGAAGCATGATGGCGGCGGAAATGGCGGAGCAACCCGAGCGCCTCGCCAACCTTCTCGCTCGCCGCGAGGAAATCGCCAAACAGGTACACGAGGTAGTGCCACCCGTGCTCGCCGGCACGGTGCTGGTCGCGCGTGGCTCGTCCGACCATGCGGCCACGTGCGGGGCCTACCTGCTCGAAATGGCGACCGGGAGACCGGTCTCTCTCGCCTCCCCGAGCGTGCTTACGCTGTACCGCCACAAGACCGATTACTCCGGCCATCTCCTCATAGCAGTCAGCCAGTCGGGCCAGACACCGGAGATCGTGGAGGTCCTTCGGAGTGCGCGCGCGGGAGGCGCACGGACCATCGCCATCACGAACGATGCAACCAGCCCGCTGGCTGAGGCGGCAGATTTGCCGGTCCTGCTCGGTGCAGGCCAAGAACTCGCTGTCCCGGCTACAAAAACGGTGACGGCGCAGTTCGCTGCTTTCGCCATCATCGCGCAATCGCTCGGCCAGGTCGGCCTTGGCGATGAGGTGGCCGACGCGCTACCCCGTCAGGTTGCCGAGGTGCTCGCCGACCCGAGCCCGGCGGCCGCGCTGGCAGAATGGCTCGCCGACGCAGACCGTCTGGTCACTTTGGCGAGGGGTCTCCTGCTCGGCGCGGCGAGAGAGGCGGCCCTGAAGATAGCGGAGACCACGTCGATGCTTGCGACGGGGTTCTCGTCGGCGGACCTCCGGCACGGGCCTATCGCGATCGCCTCCCGCAAGCCACCGTTCATTGCGTTCGCTCACCCCGGGCCGGCCAGCCCGGACGTGCTGAGTGCCGTGAACGAGCTGAGGGCGCGCGGGGCCAGCGTCCGCGTAGTAGGACCGGTCGAGGGGAGCGATATGGGTTGGCCAGCGGCAGCGCCGGAGATCCTCGCCCCGGTCCTGGGTGTCGTGCGCGGCCAGCAGCTTGCACTCTCGCTCGCTCGGCTTCTTGGGCGCGACCCGGACGCGCCGGCAGGTCTGTCGAAGGTAACCTCTACGTGAAGCGTTTCGTGCTCGTTGCAGCGCGTGTTGCCACCCCCACTGAGCTCCTCCTAAACGGGTTCGTCGCGATCGTGGGTGGCTCGGTAAGCGAGGTCGGCGACGGGATCCCCCCGACGACGCCGACAACTTTGGACCTCGGCGACGTGTTGATCGCGCCCGGCTTTGTCGACGTACACGTCCACGGCGGTGGCGGCGCCCAGGTGAACTGCGCGACACGCGAGGAAGTCGAGGTCTCGGTAAGGAGGATGGCGCGTTTTCACGCCACCCATGGCACAACCGCTCTGCTCGCGACGACCGTGTCCGATAGCCCCGAGGCACTGAGGGCAGCAGTGGAAGGTGTCGCCGCAGTTGCAACGGCACCGCGCGGGGGCTCCGGGCCCGGGATCCTGAGGACCGGGCACCTGACTGACGACGGCCCGGGGGCTGTCGTGCTCGGCTCCCACCTGGAAGGCCCCTGGATCGCCCGTTCGAGAGCGGGGGCCCAGTTCGTCCCGGCGCTGCGACCACCGTCTGTAGCAGAGCTTGACGACCTCGTGGCCCGTGGGAACGGCACGGTGCGGCTTGTGACGATCGCACCAGAGCTCGAAGGTGCGCTCGACCTGATCACCGCGGCTCGCTTTAGCGGCGTCGTGGTCTCGATCGGTCACACCGACGCCGATTATGCGACGACGAAGCTCGCCTTCGACGCCGGAGCTAGCCACGCCACGCACCTTTTCAACGCAATGGCGCCGGTCCACCACCGCCGGCCGGGCCCAATCGCGGCAGCTCTCGGAGACGAGCGGGTCTCGCTCGAGATCATCGCGGACGGCGTCCACATACACCCTGCGCTGATCGCGCTCGTAGCCACACTGGCACCTGAACGGCTCGTGCTTGTAACGGATGCGATCGGGGCTACTGGTGCGCCCCCCGGCCTGCACCGCCTGGGCCCGCTTGAAGTGCTTGTCACAGACGATCGCGCCGTCCTGGCGGGTAACTCGGAAACGGTTGCCGGGAGCGTCCTCACGATGGACAGGGCCGTGGCACTGGCAGTAGACGTAGCACGCGTGCCGCTGCTCACAGCGCTCAAGGCGGCCTCGCTCCACCCAGCCGGGGTTCTCGGGGAAAATCGGAAAGGCCGCCTCACCCCCGGAGCCGACGCCGATCTCGTGGTGCTCGACCGGCAGCTCGATGTCGTCGCGACCATCGTCGGCGGCCAGGTCGTCTACGACCCGACCGGCCTGCTCAGTCGCCTCGCTGACGGAGCCGTCCTCAGTTCAGACGGAGCGACGGAGCCGGCATCAAGGCCGTGACTGCGGTCCTCGGCCTGGATGTCGGTGGCACCCACAGCCGGGCACGGTTGGTGCGCGACGGGGCAGTTGTGGCAGAGGCGAACGGCCGAAGCGCCAGCCTCGCGGCAGCCGGGCGCGATCGGGCCGGTGCAGCGGTCCGGTCCCTTCTCGCGGAGCTTGCTCTCGGCCCTGGCTCGGGCCTCGACGCGGTTTGCGTGGGGGCCGCCGGGACCGGTGCTGCCGAGTCCGACGCCTTCTTCGTCGAACTGCTATCCCCCCTCACCAGGGAAGGACGGGTCGTGGTAGTTAATGACGCTCGGCTCGTACTGGCCGCCGGCGGCCTCAGCGAAGGGATCGCCTGCATAGCAGGCACCGGCTCGATCGCTGTCGGCGTTGTCTCCGGCCGCCAAGAGCGCGCCGGAGGATGGGGCTACCTGCTTGGCGACGAGGGCAGCGGCTACTGGGTCGTGCGTGAAGCCCTCCGCGAGCTCGCTTTGCGCCAGGACACCCACACGCCGTTCGGCCCGCTCGGCGCCGCTGTCATGGGAGCGTCTCGCTGCCCGGACATGGCTTCGTTGATGCAGCGGTGGTACGACCGTCCAGCGCCTGACGAGTGGGCGGCGCTGGCGCCACTCGTCATCGACTGCGGGGACCCTTTCGGCGAGGACATTGCCGAACGGACCGCGCTGGCCCTTGCATCGATCATCTCAGCGGTACAGGTGCAACTCGGGGGCACCCCGGCGTTGCCTGTGCTGCTGGCCGGCGGCTTGCTGACCGGGCATCAGGGCGTAGCGGGTCGCACGGTGCGTGTGGTCAAGTCCTTTCTCACCGGCGCGGAAGTCCGCGTGTTGAGCGATCCCCCCGTCGCGGGTGCTGTTCGCCTCGCCCTCCAGGCCGCGTCGGGTGCCGCCGGCCCCTGAGGTTAGTAGGCCGTCAAGGTGCTCGGGGCCGGTTTACCTTGTGCTCCACCAGGTTGCGCACCTTAGCGACGATGTCGGCTGCGCCCTCGGGGGCCGGGTGCTGACCGTCGATGAGCGAAGCGATCTCCCGCAGGCCCATGCCCACCTGAGCGCGGGCCGCCCCGATGACGTCAGCGAACTCGTCGGTTTCGAACAATGCCTGCAGCGACTTGGCCAAGCGGTCGAGCTCTTTGCCCCCGCTCTTGGCCCCGACTATGTACCCGATGGCAAGGGCTGCCAGGGTCTTCACGCCGCGCATCTTATACTCTGCCCGTTCAGCAGATACGGGGCAAGGGATCCCCCACCAGCATGTCGACGATCCGCGTCCCTCCAAGCTGGGTACGTAGCACGACGATCCCAGGAGGTTCGGCCCGGATTTCGCCGATCTGGACGGCGTCGGCCCCCAGATCCTGGCCGCGCAGAGCCGCTAGGGCGGAGGCGGCCTCGTCGGGAGCCACGACGGCAACAAACTTTCCTTCATTGGCAACGTAAAGCGGGTCGATACCGAGTAGTTCGCACGCTGCTGCTACGGCCGGACGGACCGGTAACGCCGTTTCGTCCAGCACGACTGTCAGATTGGAGTCGCGAGCGAGCTCGTTGCAGACAGTCCCGACGCCGCCCCGAGTGGCGTCGCGCAGCCAACGCGTCGAGGGGGCAGCAGCCACCAACGTCTCCATCAGATCGTAAAGCGGAGCGCTGTCGGACGCGATATCAGACTCGAGCATCAGGTCGCCACGGGCGAGCATCACCGCCATGCCGTGGTCCGCGATGGTGCCCGATACGATCACCGCGTCCCCCGCGCTTACCCGTTCTGCGGCGAACGCCCGGCCCGAAGGGATGAGGCCGATACCCGAGGTCGAGATGTACACGCCTTCGGCAGCCCCATGGTTGACGACCTTGGTGTCCCCAGTTACGATCGGGGCCCCGACCTCGGCGGCGGCTACAGCCATGTCGGCCACGATCTCGCGCAGGGCCTCGATCGAAAAACCCTCTTCGAGGACGAAGGCGGCGGACAGGGCGACGGGACGGGCACCCATCATGGCTAGGTCGTTCACCGTCCCGTGGACCGCCAGACGGCCAACTGACCCTCCGGGGAAGCGCAGCGGTTTGACTACGAAAGAGTCCGTGCTGAACGCGAGCCGCTCACCCGAGGGCAGGGCCACAACCGCAGCGTCAGTCTGGAGGCCCGCGTCCTCGGGAGCCAGGGCGGGAAGGAACACGGCATCGAGCAGGGCCGCCGAGGCCTTACCCCCGGCGCCGTGGGCCAGGGTCACGACATCGTCGAGCAATCGGGGCCGGCGCCGGCGGAAAGCCTCGATGCGATCGAAGACAGCCGCTTCCCTACCTGGTGCTTCCCTGCCTGGCGCAAGGGCCTCGTGGGCTAAGTCGGTCATGGCCGTTCCTGTTGCCCCACGGCCTGTTGAACAACAGACCACAGTTGCAAAACGAGCGCATCCTGGGCTTCTTGGATCCTGTGGACGCTGTCAGAACGCACCACCAAGCAGTGCGCCACGGCCTCGCTGGCGGCCATCCCACCACCTTCGTAGCCGGCGAGCCCGATCGTCAGCAGACCTCGCCGGGAGGCCTCCTCGAGGGCGCGGAGCACGTTGCGGGAATCGCCGCTGGTCGAGAACCCGACGGCGATGTCTCCCGCACGGGCATAGGCGATCAGCTGGCGAGAGAAAACGACTTCGAAACCGATGTCATTGGCCAATGCGGTGAGCACGGCGCGGTCATCCACCAGCGACAGGGCAGGTAGACCTCGACCGCTCGGAGGATGGCAAAAAAGGGCCACCATGCTCTCAGCGTCTGTTGCGCTGCCGCCGTTGCCGAAGGCAAACAGGCGGCCACCCTCGCAAAAGCGCTTCGCCATGGCTTCGCCCGCCCGCGCAACTATGTCGGAGCAGCGTTCCAATGTGGCCGTGCGGAGCGCCCGGCTCTGTGCTACCTGGGCCTTAGCGGAAGCGGTTAGGTCGGCAACCAGCACAGAACTGTCGCGCTCGTCACCATCGATGAAGGGGTACAGGAAACCGGTCGGCTCGCTGGTCATGGCTGCTCCGTATTGGTACCGGGAAGCCCCTCGATCAACGTCACCGCGACCCCGGCGTGGACGAGCAGCAGGTCGCCGGGCCCCGCGTCCACCAGGGTGGTATCGACGACCGCGGGCCGCCCTCCGACCAGGACGTCGGCTCGCCCATCTCCGTACACTGCGGTGACCTCGGCTACGCGCCCCTCATCGGAGCAGGTGATGCAGACATCGTCCTCGCAGGCCTGTTCGGTAGCGAGCAGGCCGGGGTGCTCGAAGACCACGTGGCTCAGCTCCCAGAGCAGGTGGTAAAGCAGCACGAGGTCGCCGGACCGGGCCGCCAGCTCCGGGTCAAGCGACTCCCACCAAACGATGTGCTCTGCCGCCGCCGTTTGGGGGCGGGGACCGGCCCCGAGCCAGATCCGGGTGAGCCCCCAAGCCTCCGAGCGTCGCAAGGCTTCGCGGGCAGCCGGGTCAGCGGCCGAGCTCACGACCAGGAGGACGTCGCCGGGTTGGGACAGCAGTCGCAAGGCTCGGACCAGGTCTGGCCCCTCGAGGTGGACGGCTGGGAGAGCCCGCTTGCCGACGATGACGGGATGGACGAACTCGACGGCCACGTGCCGGCCGTGAGACTGCCATTGTGGTGCCGCGCACCACATCGTTGCCCCGGCCGCGAACCGTCTGGCCAGGGAGACCGCTGCAGCTGCCAAGTTGTCGGCCACTGAGACGTCGTCTGAGGTTGCCGTTGGGACGGCTTCAACGCTTGTCAAAAGAGCACCTCCCTACGCGCCGCCGGCGAGTTCCGGCGGGCAGCTATGGCCGCCTGCCCAAGGGCCAATCCCCCGTCGTTGGGCGGGACTACCCGGTGGGCCAAGACTCGGAGATTGAGCCGGGCGAGCTCAGCACGGGCCAATCGAACGAGCAACACGTTCTGGAACACCCCACCGCTCAATGCGACCGTGGCGATCCCGGTCTCCTCGCGGAGGCGATCGGCGGTTTCAGCGATCAAACGGGCGACCGCTTCGTGGAAGCCCGCGGCCACCGCGCCCGGCGCCAAGCCGTTGCGAACGTCTTTCACGATGGCTCTCAGCAGGGCCGAACTGTCGATCCGGTCGTCGACCGTCTCGAAGCCGTACTGCGGCACCGGCCCGACATGACAACTGGCGACCGTCTCGAGCTCGATCGCCGCTTGAGCCTCGTACGAGACCGTGTGGCGGGCCCCGATCAGCGAGCTCACGGCGTCGAACAAGCGGCCCATGCTCGAAGTCGGGACGCACTGTACGCCCCGCTCGAGTTGGCGGCGGAGCACGGACAGCTCAAGCGGAGGGGCGGCCCGGACGGGCAACAGGTCCGCGCTCCAATCGATCCCCGCCGCCCAGAGGTGGGCCAGAGCCGCCCGGTAGGGCTTGTGGATGGTGGCGTCACCGCCCGGGAGCGGCACGTAGCAAAGATGGGCTCGCCGGTCGAAAGAGACGTAACCGGCAACGAGCGCCTCGCCGCCCCAAATCGCCCCGTCGGGACCGTAGCCCGTACCGTCGAAGGCAAAACCGATCACCCGCTCATCGGCCGGGACACCGTTTTCGACCATGACCGCGGCGATATGGGCGTGGTGATGCTGGACTAGTTCTACCGCGCGGTTCGCATCATCCTCAGCCCAGCGGCGGGTCTGGTAGCCGGGGTGTGCGTCAGCGACAACCAGCTGCGGGTTGACCCGGTACATGCCCGCGAACTGCCGGACCGAGCGCTTGAACGCAGCGAGGGTGTGGACGCTGCCCATGTCACCGATGTGCTGGCTCACCCAGGCGTCGTAACCCGCGGCTAAGCAAAAGGTGTTCTTGAGCTCACCGCCGGCGGCCACCAACGGCACCGATTCGAACGGCAAGCGCACGGGCAGCGGGGCGTAACCTCTCGACCGCCGGACCGGGAGCTCGCTGCCCGCTTCGACCCGGACGACCGAGTCGTCACAGGGCACGTGCACCGGGCGGTCGTGCACAAGCCAGCCGTCGACCAGGTGGCTGAGGCGTGCCCTCGCATCCCCGTCCTCGTAGCAGATCGGCTCGTCGCTCAAGTTGCCACTGGTCATCACCAGCACTTGCGGGACTGCGGCCTCAGAGCCAGGAACAGGCCGGAACAGAAGGTGGTGAAGGGGTGTGTACGGCAGGAGCGCCCCGACGTACGGGTTCCTCGGGGCCACCAGGTCGCTCAGCGGGGTGCAGGACCGGCGAGAAAGCAGCACGATGGGCCGCGCCGGGCCGCTTAGCACGGCGGCCTCAGCGGCATCGATATGCGCAAGGGCTCGCACGCCAGCGATGTCGCCGGCCATTACGGCAAAAGGCTTGTCCGGACGCGCCTTGCGAGCCCGCAGCGTGGCTACGGCGGCGTCAGAAGTGGCATCGCACACCAGGTGGTAACCGCCGAGGCCCTTGACGGCAAGGACCTGGCCCGCCCGAAGCGCGGTTTGGGCGGCCGCTAGCGCAGTGTCGGTACCCTCCAGAACCTCGGCAACCCCACCGGCGGCACCGGAGGCGCCGGCGTAGAACTGGATCCTGGGCCCGCACGCGGCGCACGCCACCGGCTGGGCATGGAACCTCCGGTCTACCGGGTCGTTGTACTCGCGGGCGCAGGCCTCGCACAGTTCGAACCCGCGCATTGTTGTATTAGGCCGGTCATAAGGCAGCCGGACGGTGATGGTGAAGCGGGGGCCGCAGTTGGTGCAGTTTATGAAGGGGTAACGGTACCTTCGGTCTTCGGGGTCGAACAGTTCGGCCAGGCAGTCTTGGCAAACCGCTACGTCAGGGGGCACGAATGTCCGTGCCATTGCGCGCGAGCGGCTCTCCAGGATCTT
>DATKHZ010000548.1:0-6119 GCA_035509995.1 Acidimicrobiales bacterium
CGTGGCATGCTTAGCGACGAGGACGCCGACTCGGTACGCAACGAGGTGCGAGCTTTGCGGGCGCAGATGCGCAATGTCGGCCTGGTCTGCGAGGGCGTCCTCGACAACACGCGCGCTGCCGGCGCCCTAGGTGCCTTCCTCGTCCCCAGCCTCGAGAACTACCCGGGCACGCACCCATGGCCTCTGGCTCTCGAAGAACACTGGGCCGACGTCCGTGCCGACGGGTCCTGGCACCGGACTTATTGGGTCGCCGAATGGCCTCGGAGCAGCGTCGGGCCTGACTTTCTCAGCCCGTTGCTGATAGGGACTGGGAGGAGGTCGTTCTCAGTGGTGATGGCCCCGGTGCCACCCGAGCGCGCGGAGCGCGATGCGCAGTCTTCGCGGACTGCCCACGTGGCCGACGCCCAGCTGCGCGCGCAAGGCGGGTTCCTGGAGACGGCGCGCCAAAGGCGCCAGGCAGAGGCACTCGAGGGCAGGGAGGAGAGGTTGGTAGACGGGCGCGGTGTGTTCAAGTTGGCTGGCTATTTCACCGTTTCGGGCTCAGACAAGGCCGGCCTGGAGGCAGCGTGCTCAGACCTGGAGCGAGCGGCCGGTGCCGCCAAGGTTTGTCTCCGGCTGCTGTACGGGCAGCAGAAGGAGGCCCTGACATGGGCGCTCCCCTTTGGGAGGGGCCTGTGAGGAGGGGGCTCCCACCGGCGCATCGGGCGACCACGGTAGAGCTGCGCACGCTCTACCCGTTCGTCGTGCCCGAGGATCTCGGGGTGGACGGCTGTTACATCGGCCGTGAAGCATCGGGAAGTCTTTTCTGCTTCGACCCGTGGGAGTGCTACGCCAAGGGCAAGCTGACAAGTCCCAATGTCGTCGTCTTCGGCCAGATCGGCCGCGGCAAGTCGGCGTTTGTGAAGTCCTTCGTCTGGCGGCAACGTTGTTTCGGTCGGCACTGCTGGGTGCTCGACCCCAAAGGGGAGTACGGAGCGCTCGCCGCCGCGTCCGGTGCCACGCCCCTGCGGCTCGGCCCCGGGCTCGGTCTCCGCCTCAACCCCCTCGATGTTGGCGCGGCATCGCAAACAGTGCAGCCTGGCCAATTGCCGGCACATCAACGGCGGGCCGAGCTGCTCGGCGCCCTTCTCGGGAGCTCGCTGGGGCGCCCGCTCCTTCCCCAGGAGCGCGCGGCCGCCGACGTCGCCCTGTCCGTTGCCGAAGAGCGGACGGCAGTTCCGACCCTTCCCCTCGTGGCCGAGGCGTTACTCCGTCCCGAGGAGCAGCAGGCCCAATTGCTCGGCACCAACCTGGACGGCCTGCGCCAGGACGGCAGGCAGGTTGCTCTGGAACTGCGGCGTCTCGTCCACGGCGACCTTGCCGGGATGTTCGACGGGGAGACGTCGCCCGGGCTGGACCTCTCGGCAGGGGTGGTCGTGCTCGACCTGTCGCGCCTGTACGCTTCGCCGGCCCTCGGGTTGCTGATGGTCTGCGCCTTGTCCTGGCTCCAGAGCACGCTGGCGGTCGGCTCGGCGATCAAGCGACTTGTGGTCCTCGACGAGGCGTGGGCGCTGCTGAGCCACCTCGCCACGGCGCGTTGGCTGCAGGCGACTTTCAAGCTTTCCCGCTCGTATGGCGTCGCCAACGTCGCCGTCGTCCACCGGCTCTCGGACCTCAAAGCAGCTGGCCAGGAAGGTTCTGAGCAGCAGAGGCTCGCCGAGGGCCTCCTTGCGGACGCAGAGACCCGGGTCATTTTCGGCCAAGCCCCCGGAGAGGCCGAACGAGCCGGCGAACTGCTCGGCCTTTCCCGCAACGAGCAGGCCCTCCTGTGCCAGCTCCCTAGGGGTGTTGCGCTGTGGCGAGTGGGCCAGAGCTCGTTCCTTGTGGAGCACGAGCTGTGCCCGGAAGAACTGGCGCTCGCCGACACCGACGGTGCGATGCGGTAGCTTGCCTGGTCATTAGCTTGCGATTGCGGACGCGCCTCGCTGTGGTGGCGGGAGAAGGCCTCGGTGCTCTCTCCAGGGCCACCGGTCGCGGTGCGGGCTCAGTCGTTGGAGGTCACGCGATCCTTGCGATCGACCCGTTGGCTCTCGAGCGGCTCTCGGCTGGCAGGCAGGTAGCGCTCGTCTCGGGGACGAACGGGAAGACGACCACAACCAAGCTGCTCGCGTGCGCGATCTCTGCCGGAGGGCAACGCCCGGTCGTTACGAACCTCCTCGGCGCCAACCTTCCTGCCGGTTTGGCCACCGCGCTGGCCGCCGGGGAACCGGGCGCCACGGCCGTCCTCGAGGTCGACGAGGCGTGGCTCCCAAAGGTAGCTACCCGCGTCGGTGCCGCTGTGCTGGTGTTGCTCAACTTGAGCCGCGACCAACTCGACCGCAATAACGAGGTTCGCCATGTCGCTCAGCGCTGGCGTAACGCCTGCGAACAGGCGCCACCGGGGGCTCTGGTCGTGGCCAATGCGGACGACCCGCTGGTCGCATGGGCTGCGAGCGCCGCGAAGCGGGTGACCTGGGTCGGTGCCGGGCTGCGCTGGAACAGCGACGCCACCGGTTGCCCGCAGTGCGGCGGGCCTATTGTCTTCGAGGCGGAAGGCGGTTGGGGGTGCTCGTCCTGTGGTTTTTCCCGCCCGGTGCCGGAGATCTGGCTGGGGCAGGATGCCGGCCGGCCTTGCGTTGTATTGGAGTCGGAAGCCCGCTTCGCCCTGGACCTCAACCTTCCCGGGCGGTGCAACCAGTCGAACGCCGTGATGGCCCTCGCCGCCGTCCTTGGCCTAGGAGGGGACATCAACGCCGCGCTGCGCGCGATGACCGATGTGCACGAGGTCGCGGGGCGTTACGCAACCATCGACGTCGGTGCAGTACACGCTCGTTTCCTGCTGGCAAAGAACCCGGCCGGCTGGGCGGAGGTGTTCGACATGCTCTCGCCGGCCCCGACGCCGGTGGTCATCGCCATAAACGCACGGACGGCGGACGGCCATGACCCGTCGTGGCTGTGGGACGTCCCGTTCGAGCTGCTCCGTGGGCGGGAGGTCACAGCCACTGGCGAGCGTGGCCTCGACCTCGCAGTAAGGCTCCATTACGGCGAAGTCGACCACACCATCGAGCCCAGTGTGAGCGAAGCTCTGCGCAAGATCGGCGCGGGACAGCATGCGGTCGGCGCCCAACAGGTTGACGTCCAACAGGTTGACGTGGTCGCCAACTACACGGCCTTCCACCAGGCCCTGGCGGCGCTGCGCAAGGGTGCTCCGCACGCCTCGAACGCATCTGGTGCGGCGAGCTCTCCGAACGGCGTGAGCACGCCATGACGATCTCGGTCGCCCTCGTCTACCCGGACCTTCTGGGTACCTATGGCGACAGCGGGAACGCCGCCATCCTTGCTCAACGTTTGCGTTGGCGAGGCCACGATGCGCAGGTGCTGACGGTCCTGTCGGCTGACCCCGTCCCGGAGGGCTGCGAGCTTTACGTGATCGGCGGGGGAGAGGATCTCCCCCAGGACCTGGCGGCGGAAAAATTGCTTGCCAGTCGAGCACTGCACCGCGCTGTCGACAGCGAGGCGGTGGTCTTGGCAGTCTGCGCCGGGCTGCAGATCCTCGGCCAGAGCTTCGTTGGCCCAGACGGCAAAGAGAGCGACGGGCTCGGGCTGCTGGACTGTGTAACCGTACGTTCAACTTCCCTTCGAGCGATCGGCGAGGTAGTGGTCCAACCCGCAGCCGAATGGGCAAGCGTGGGCCTGCCGACGCTGACAGGTTTCGAGAACCACGGTGCAGTCACCGAGCTTGGCCCGGGTGCACGTCCCATAGGCGCCGTCCAGGTCGGGACGGGCAACAAGGACGGCACGGTCGAAGGCGCTGTTGCCGGCCACGTTTGGGCCACCTACCTGCACGGGCCCGTGCTGGCGCGCAACCCGCGGCTTGCCGACCTTCTGCTGTCATGGGTGGTCGGCCCGCTCAGCGCGCTGGACGACTCGGAGCCCGATGCCCTCCACGCCGAGCGCTGCGAGCACGGCGTCGCCGAGCGGCGGCGGACCACCCGCGCGGTAGGCCGTCGCCGAGCACTGCGCTGAATAGTGCGGCCGCATATTACGAACGTGCCCTCCAAGGCCCGCCCGCGTAACCCGCAAAACGACGCGCCAGCACTAGCGTGGTGCGCATGAATTACTTTCGGTGGAGGAGAGCCCCGTACGCGGCTCCGGTGGCTGTTCTGGCGGTTGTAGGGGTGGTAGCCCTCGTGCCAACGCTGAGCGGGGCGTCTTCGCCTGCGGGGCTGCCGGCCCAGTCGGCCCAGCAGCTCGTCGCGGATATTGCCGCAGCCAAACCGCCTCAGCTGAGCGGCGCCCTCCAGTGGACGGTCAACCTTGGGTTTTCGGGGCTGTCTGCCCTCGAGCAGGAGGCCGGGCAAGGGGCGGGCGGCGGTGGGGGAGCCGGGAGCTTTGACCCCTTGACACTGCTTTCGGACAACTACCAGGTCAATGTGTGGCTGGACGGGACCACTGCCGAGCACCTTGCGCTGGTCGATGGCCCCGCGCAAGAGGAGGACCTGGTGCGCAACGGCGACCAGGCATGGCTCTGGGACAGCTCGACGCAGACGGTGACGCGCTTCGTCTGGGCACAGGGTGCCGCCGAGGGTGGCGCAAGCTCCGGGACGCTGCCGGCTCGAGCTTCGCTCACGCCCGCACAACTGGCCGCTGACGTGCTGAAACACGTGGACCAGACGACGGCAGTCACAACGGGTAGCCCGCTTTACGTGGCCGGCGAACCCGCTTACCAGCTCCTTGCCACCCCGAGGGCCGCTAGCGGCAGCACCGTAGACCACATCGAGATCGACGTTGGGGCAACCGGCTCGTTGCTCGGGGTGCCGCTCCAAGTGGCTATCTACGCGATCGGCCAGTCGAGCCCGGCCATCGAGCTCGGCTTCACCGGAGTGGTCAACCTCGGCCCGCCCCCGGCGAGCGAGCTCACCTTTACGCCGCCGCCCGGTGCCAAGGTGATCAGCCGTACCATCGGCGGTCCGCCAGGCGGCAGTGGCAGTGGCAGTGGCAGTGGCAGCGGTGGCGCGGCGACGGCGGGAGGCCCTGCGACTGCGCCGCACTTCACGACGACAGGAACGGGTTGGGCAACTGTGGTCAGTGGCTCGGAACCAGGGCTTGTCAGGTCGGCGGGCAATGGTTCCATCTCTGCTGCGACGACGGTGGTCCAGGTGGCTGGCCAGTCCGCCCGCCTTTTCAGCACCGTCCTGTTGAACGTCTTGCTCATGCCCGACGGTCGTTTCTACGCTGGCCTTGTCACCCCGAGCGTCCTGGAGGCGGCAGCCTCGGCCAGCTCCTGAGCCCCGCGGAACGCTCGCTGAGATGTCAGGAGATACGGCTGGCATAGCGGTTCACACGAGCTTCGCAATAGAGACGAGCGGCCTCGCAAAGCATTTCGGCCACTTCCCGGCTGTCGACGGGATTGACCTGGCTGTCCCCTCGGGCAGCACTTACGGGTTCTTGGGGCCCAACGGCTCCGGTAAGACAACGACCATCCGGGTGTTATTGGGCTTGATCGGCCCGACGGCGGGGACGTGGAGCCTGCTGGGACAGCCAATGCCTGAACGGGCAATGTCTACCCTGCCGCATGTCGGAGCGCTCGTCGAAGGGCCGGCCTTTTACCCGTGGCTGTCCGGGCAGGACAACTTGGCAAGGTTCGACGCAATGGGCCGCGGGGGCCGTTCGTCAACAAGGGCTGGACGTATCTCCGAAGCCCTGGCCCGGGTGGGGCTAACCGCCGCTGCCAAGAAGAAGTACAAGGCCTATTCGCTCGGTATGCGCCAGCGTCTAGGCCTCGCGCTGGCCCTGCTTGTCCCGCGCCAGCTCCTGGTGCTCGACGAACCGACCAACGGGATGGACCCACAGGGGACGCGCGAAATCCGGCATCTTGTACGCCAGCTCGGGGCGGAGGGGACCACCGTGTTCCTTTCTTCGCACCTGCTTTCTGAGGTCGAGCAGATCTGCTCCCATGTCGGCGTCATGCACCGGGGGAAGCTCTTGATGCAGGGCACCCTTGACGACCTCCGAGCCAACGCGAACCCCAAGCTCCGGGTCGAGGCGGACGATCCTGTCAGGGCGGCGGAGGTGCTCAGCAGGATGGGGGTCGCGGACCT
>DATKHZ010000549.1:0-4061 GCA_035509995.1 Acidimicrobiales bacterium
GATCAAGCCGCTCTCGATCGCACTCGGGGTCTTTGGGGGGATCACCGCCCTGGCGGCCCTATTGATCGCGGCGCAGGTCATTGGGCGCCATTTGCGCAGGCGCAGGCAGGAATCGCAAGTGCTGCGATCACTAGGTGCCGACCCCACGACCCTCGCTACCGACGCCCTGATCGGCGTTGTCGGCGCCGTCGCCGTGGGGTCGCTCCTGGCCGTTGGCGTGGCGGTTGCTCTTTCGCCGATCAGTCCGCTTGGCCCGATCCGGCCCTTCTACCCAACCCCGGGGATCTCTTTTGACTGGACCGTTCTCGGCGGTGGTTTCGCGGTTATCTTCGTCGGCCTTGCTCTTGCAGCCATAGGGCTCGCCATTCGCAATTCGCCCGAGCGGGTGGCTCGCCGTCAGCGGTTTGCAGCCAGGAGCTCGGCTCTGCTGCGCAGCGACGCAATGTTGGATCTGCCAGCGCCAGCCGCGATCGGCCTCCGATTTGCCCTCGAGCCCGGAAGCGAGACCGATACCGTGCCGATGCGATCGGCGATCGTGGGCGCCGCGTTGGCTGTGATCGTGCTTATTACCACTGTCACCTTCGGTTCCAGTTTGGACCATCTCGTCTCGACCCCTCGCCTCTACGGATGGAACTGGAGCTACGCCCTCTCGGGTGGCGGCGGCGGCGGGGGCGGGGACGTCCCGGCCCAACGGGCAGGCACGCTGCTGTCCCACGACCAATACCTGTCGGCATACTCGGGGGTCTACTTTGTCAATCTCATGGTCGACGGCCAGGACATCCCGGTGATCGCCACGAGCCCGGGAGCCAGCGTGCAGCCCCCGCTGCTGCGCGGCTACGACCTCCAACAATCTGACGAGATAGTCGTGGGCCCACTGACCTTGGCGTCGCTGCACAAAAAGCTCGGCGGTACGGTCACCGTCTCGGCTGGAGCCGGCAGGTCGCACGTCCTTCGGATCGTGGGCGTGGCAACGATGCCCGCGATTGGCGGTAGCGGCGTGGTGCACCTCGAAATGGGCACGGGCGCCGTAGTGTCTAGTTCGCTAATCCCGGCCGTAGAGCGCAACCCGTTCAACGACCCCGAGACTGGCCCACAGGCCTATTTCGTCGACGTTCGCCCGGGGGTCGACCCGCTAGCGGCCCGGCGTTCGCTGGAGGAGATGACCGCCCCCCTGAGTAACGCCTACAACTTCGGTGTGGTCGTCCAGTCGGTGCTCCGTCCGGCCGAGATCGTGGATTACCGGTCGATGGGGACCACGCCGGCCATCTTGGGAGCTTCTCTCGGAGCGGCAGCCCTCGCTGCTCTAGGCCTCACGCTCCTTGCTTCGGTGCGTCGTCGACGCCGGGACCTGGCAGTGCTCAAAATCCTCGGCTTCACCCGCTCCCAGTTGAGGTCCGCCGTTGCCTGGCAGTCGAACGTGGCCGTGGCTCTCGGGACTGCCGTGGGTATCCCCGTCGGCATTACCATCGGTCGGACGCTTTGGGACCTCTTTGCCCATGAGATAAATGCGGTCCCCTCCCCGGCTGTCCCGGTTGTCCCGATAGTCCTGATCGCACTCGGTTCTTTGCTGCTGGCCAATGTCGTGGCCGCCGTTCCGGGGCGTATTGCTGCCCGGACTCCAGCGGCGCTGGTTTTGCGAACCGAATGAAGCGAAGCGGAGGGCGCGTTCGCGCGGGTTAGTAGTTCCGGCCGTCGTTGCTGTTGCCGGGCTTCTTGCGGCTCCTGCCGCGCCGTATCCGGCCGAGCCGAGCCTTCGACCGGGGTTGCCCGAGGGCCGGCCCGAACACCAGGGAGGCGTTGTGGCCGCCGAAGCCCAGGCTGTTGGTCATGACGTAACGGATCTGAGCGCGGCGCGCGACGTTCGGGACGTAGTCGAGGTCGCACTCGGGATCCGGGTTATCGAGGTTGATCGTCGGGGGCGCGATCCCGGTCTGCAGCGCGAGGATCGAGAACACCGACTCGAGCGCCCCGGCCGCACCGAGGGTGTGCCCTGTCATGGACTTCGTCGAGGACACGAGCGGCATTTGCGGGCCGAAAACCCGCTTGAGCGCGAGCGTTTCGACCCTGTCGTTCGGCGGAGTCGACGTGCCGTGGGCGTTCACATAGCCGATGTCTGCCGGCGTTAGGCCCGCGTCCGCGATCGCGGCGTGCATCGCGCGCACCGCGCCGTCCCCGGTCGGGTGCGGCTGGGTTATGTGGTAGGCGTCGGACGTGGCCCCGTAACCAACGAGTTCGGCGAGGACCGGGGCGCCCCGGCGCAGGGCGAACTCCCGCTCCTCTATCATCAGCGTGGCCGCAGCCTCGCCCATCACGAACCCATCACGTTCGCTGTCGAAAGGCCGAGAGGCCCGTTCTGGCTCGTCGTTGCGGGTCGAAAGGGCCTTCATAGCGGCGAACCCGGCGATCCCGACCGGGGTGACGGCGGCTTCGCTCCCCCCGCAGACCATGGCGTCGGCCCGTCCGAGGCGGATCGCGTCGAAAGCTGTGCCGATCGCGTGAGCCGAGGCTGAACACGCGGTCACCGTGCAACAGTTGTAACCCAGCAGCTGCCATTCCATGGCGATCTCGCCTGCCGCCATGTTGGGGATCATCATCGGCACGACGTACGGGTTGACCCACTCGGCACCCCGGCCGACCAGCACGCGAATGCCGTCCTCCAGGGTCTTGATGCCACCTATGCCCGTGGCGTAGACGACACCGATACGTTCGGGGGTCGAAGCCAAGTCCAGCTTGGAGCTCTCGATGGCTTCCTTGGTCGCCACCAGCGCAAGCTGCACCACGCGGTCGAGGTGCCTGGCTCGACGCCGCCCGAAGACCTCTCCCCCATCAAAGCCGGGGATCTGGCCCGCGATACGCACGGACGAAGTAGAGGCATCGAACGCGGTAATCGTTCTGATCCCGCTCCGCCCCGCAGCGAGGGCCTTCCAAGTCTGCTCGACATCCAAGCCAAGGGGGCTGATCGCCCCCATACCAGTGACGACCACCCGGCGATTGCTCATAGTTGATAGGAATCCTATGGGGCCCAACAGTTCGTCGGGAGATTGTGCCGTTTAGCTGCTCGCTCGGGCGGCAGCCTTGGTGGGCGCCCTGCCCGCACTGTTGAACCGCACCTCGAGTGCCACTGTAGAGCCCGCTTCGTATGCCGAGGAGCCCCGAGGACCAGAAGCGAAGGGCTGTCCCAGCTCTTCTACTGACAAGTTTTGTTGCCTGGCGACCGTTTTGGTCCGGAGATGGCGTTTCGGGATGAACAATGCTGGGCGGTCCAGGCTTGGGCTGGCATAACGGTGCTATCCCTGTCAGGCTGCCCTTTCGGTCGAGTGACCATTGTTCGCTCGAGGGCGCTCACCAAGTCGAGCCGGATAGTCCCGCCGTGCCCCACCGGGCGCGTTCGACCAGTTCCAAGCCCTTGTCAGCGCAATGGCGGCATCGGGTGTTGGGAAAAGAACGTCCACATAACGGTGTTCGCGCTGACAGCGTTCGATTGCGGGCCAAGCAGCCCGGTGATCACGCGCGGCATGTGGGGGCCGCCGGGCCATTCGTGGCCCTCTCCTGTGACGCTGTACAGCTCGACGACGGCATTGCCGGCGCAGCCCTGGTAGCTGGTCAACGTGAACCCGGAGTGGTGAGCGGTCGTGGCAACCCTTGCGCACTTGTCCTGCGCCGCCCAGCGAGATTCCGCAGCCGGGACCGAATAAGTCCAATACGCTTGGCCGTTCCCGTTGTAGGGATCGACCGGATCTGCGGTCCCGTGGAAAGCGACGATGGGCACGGGACGGGTGGCCGGGCACGGGCTTGGATGCCGAAGACCGGCGACAGGTGCGACTGCGGCAAAGGTTGTCGATGCGTCGCAAGCAAGTTGGCTGGCCATTCGACCACCACCGGACATGCCGGTGGCGAAAACTTCCCTTGAGTTGATGCAGTATTTCGACTCAAGAACTGGGACCAATTGCGTAGTGAAGGCCACATCGTTTGCCGAGCCACGTGGGGCACTGCCGCCGCCGAAGAGGGGCACGCCGGGGATATTCCAGTCGAACCCTGTGCCAGAGGGAATGAGACCCTGG
>DATKHZ010000550.1:0-2725 GCA_035509995.1 Acidimicrobiales bacterium
CCTTTGACAGGTCCAGCTCGACCTCGAGGTAGTGGTCCCGGAACGTATGGTTCTGTGCCGGGTCGAGGACCTCGAGAAGCGCCGACGAGGGATCCCCGCGGTAATCGGAGCCCACCTTGTCGACCTCGTCCAGGACGATCACCGGGTTCATCGTCCCGGCCTCGCGAAGCGCACGGGCGAGCCGGCCCGGTTGCGCCCCGACGTAGGTGCGCCGGTGCCCCCGGATCTCAGCTTCGTCGTGGACCCCGCCGAGAGAGACGCGCACGAACTTGCGTCCGAGTGCCCGCGCGACCGACTCGCCGAGAGAGGTCTTGCCCACGCCAGGAGGCCCGACCAGCGCCAGGATCGCCCCGGCGCCGCGCCCGCTCACCGGCACCAGGCCGCGTTCGACCTGGAGCGCCCGCACCGCGAGGTATTCGAGGATCCGCTCCTTGACGTCCTCCAGCCCGTCGTGGTCCTCGTCAAGGGTCTGCGCAGCCTCTTTCACGTCCAGGTGGTCGTCGGAGGTCACACCCCATGGCAGCTCCAGCACCGTCTCGAGCCATGTCCGGATCCAACCGTGCTCGGGGCTTTGCTCGCTCGTGTGCTCGAGCTTGGTGATCTCGCGCTCCACCGCCCTGAGCACGGCTTCGGGCAGCTCACGGGACGCGATCAGGCCGCGAAAGTACTCGGGTGAGCCGTCGTCGGTGTTGCCGTCGAGCTCTCCAAGTTCTTTTCTTATCGCATCGAGCTGGCGGCGCAGGAGGAACTCCCGCTGCGTCTTTTCCATACCCTCTTCGACGCTGGTCTTGATCTGCTGGCGCAAGGAAAGGTCCGCAAGCGTCTCGCGGGCCCATCCAAGGACCAGGCGCAGGCGCTGCTCGACGTCAACGGTCTCGAGAACTTCGACCTTCTGCGCTAGCGACAGATCGGGTGAATAGCCGGCCAGGTCGGCGATCTGCGAGGGGTCGGTGACCTCCCGGAGCCGCTCCGCGAATTGGCGCGCGCCCCGCGAGAGCAGGATGTTCTCCAGGACCGCGCGGTACTCGCGGGCGAGCTCGGTGGCGACCTCCGGCGCTTCCCCCTCTGCTATCGGGTCCACCTGGACCCACAGGGCACGGCCGGTCCCGGGGACGCCTGTGCCCATGGCTGCACGCTCGAGGCCGCGCACCACCATGGCGGGCGGGCCACCGGGCAACTCGCCGCGCTCAACTATCTCGGCGACCACGCCGACCGAGGCGTACCTGCCCTCGATGCGGGGCACCAGGACCAGCCGGCCACCGGCTGAACCGGCCGCCTCGGCTGCGACCTGCGCCTCCTCGGTCTCGAGGGCCATCGTGAAAACCATCCCGGGCAGTACAACACCCGAGGTCAGTGGCAGTAAGGGCAGTGTCTGAGTCATCTGCTGTGGCATGTAATCTCCAGGCTAAGTGATGTTGCTACAAGTTTATTGCTTGTCTGTGCAACAACTTGCCTCCCCGATTCGTTCCCGAGGCTCGCACGCACCCCGGAACGGTGACTGAGCCGGGCGCCGACAGGGGGCGCCGACAGGGCCGAAGCGGGCGCCGACAGGGTCGAAGCGGGCGCCGACACGGGGCCAAAGCGGGTTCGTGCTGCTTGCAGGACCTAATTGCTTCCAGGTCGCATTTATGCCAGGCTGGGGCGGGACTGCGAAGGAGGGGCGGCCGGATGGCAATTGACCTGTCAGCGCCGCAGATGAGCGCCCGGGAGATGCTCCGGGTGTCGTTCACAACCTTGAGCCCTCAGGAGCGCTTCAGGGTCGCCGCAATGTACGGCTCGATCGTCGCGCTGCACGCCGTGGGTTTCTTCGTGTTCGCCGTGTTCGTCGTCCCCGCCCACTACAGGGGCCTCGGGATAGGCGTGAGCGTCCTTGCTTACACCCTCGGCCTTCGCCACGCTTTCGACGCGGACCATATCGCGGCGATCGACAACACCACCCGCAAGAACATGAACGAGCGCCGGGGCACGGACAAGCCGCGCCCGCTTGGTTTTGGGTACTTCTTCTCCCTCGGCCACTCCACGATCGTCGTTGTCATAGGGGTCGGGATAATCATCGCTGAGAAGACGGTGTTCTCGGCCGTTTCCAACAACAATTCCGGTCTGGAACAGTTCGGCGGGCTTTTCGGCACGATCGTGTCTGCAACGTTCCTGTTCCTGATCGGGGCCCTCAACTTGGTGGTCCTGGCCGGGATCGTCAAGGTTTTCCGTTCTATGCGGCGCGGCGATTACGACGAGGCAGAGCTGGAACGTCAGCTCGATAACCGTGGTTTTTTCTACCGCTTCTTTGGCCGCTGGATGAGGGCCATAAACAAGGAGTGGCAGATGTACCCGGTCGGGGTCGTGTTCGGGATGGGCTTCGACACCGCGACCGAGGTGGCCCTGCTTGCAACCACGGCGCTGTACGCATCCCGACATGTCCCGTGGTATGCGATCATTTGCCTGCCCATCCTGTTCACCGCCGGGATGGCGCTCATGGACACTACGGATGGTTTGTTCATGAACCTGGCTTACGGCTGGGCCTTTTTCAACCCGGTGCGCAAGGTGTACTACAACATGGCGATCACCGGCCTGTCAGTCGCGATCTGCTTTTTCATCGGCGGTGTGGAGACGCTCGGGCTGCTCCCTATGGAGGTCCATAGCCTGAGCCGTGCCCGTGGTTTTTGGGGCTTTATGTACAGTTTCAACATCAACACTGCGGGCTTTGTGATAGTCGGGATGTTCGTAG
>DATKHZ010000551.1:0-2917 GCA_035509995.1 Acidimicrobiales bacterium
CGGTGATCCGAGGCATGGACAACGAGTGCGTGACGTTCACCACGCGCTTTGGCGAGCCCGTTGAGAAGGCCTACATCGACGCCGTGCAGCAGGGCTATCTGCCCGAAAGCACGCTCGATACCGCGCTGATCCGACTGTTCACCGCACGCATTAAGCTCGGCATGTTTGACCCGCCCGCCATGGTGCCGTACTCGAGCATCGACGAGAGGGAGTTGGACAGCGCTGAGCATCGCGCCCACGCACGCAAGCTGGCCGAGGAGTCGATGGTGCTGCTCAAGAACGATGGCCTGCTACCGCTCAAGCCGGAGATCCGCAAGATCGCCGTGGTGGGCCCGCTGGCTCAGCAGACCCAGCCGCTCATCGGCAACTATGCGGGCCACCCCACGCACATCGTCTCCATTCTTGACGGCCTGCACGCGCAGTTTCCCGGTGTCACGATCACCTACGTACCGGGCACCCAGTTTCTGCAATTCGACGGAAACCCCGTGCCCAACAACCTGCTGACCACCCCGGATGGGAAGCCTGGGCTGCACGCCGAATACAACGAAGGCAGGCGAGGGTTTGACGATGTGCCCAAGAAGCTCGTGGAGCGCACAGAGCCGAACATCAACCTTTCCAAGGCAACCCTGCCGAAGCAGGTCGCGGAGCGCAAGCGCTTCGGTGTGGAGTGGACGGGCTTTCTCACGCCCTCGGAAACAGGTGAGTACCTGCTCGGCGTGCGCAGCCAGGGCTTTGTTCGCGTGAGCGCCGACGGCAAACAGGTGGCTTCGTCCTACGGCGGTGGTCACGACCCTGAGCCCGTCATGGGCCGGGTGAAGCTTCAAAAGGGCCGCAAGGTTGCACTCGAAATCTTCGGCGGCACGCAGGACGGCGACCCGCACGCCGAGCTGATCTGGAGCAAGTACGATCCCGCTGTCACTCCCGAAGCCGTTGCCGCCGCGCGCGATGCCGACGCAATCGTTGCAGTGGTCGGCATCACCAGCCAGCTCGAAGGCGAAGAGATGCCCGTGAGCGAACCGGGCTTCCTGGGCGGCGATCGCACCAGCATCGACCTGCCGCAGCCTGAAGAAGACCTGGTGGAAGCGGTGGCAGCGACAGGCAAGCCCCTTGCCGTGGTGCTGATGAACGGCAGTGCGCTGGCCGTGAACTGGATCAACGACCACGCAAACGCGGTACTTGAGGCCTGGTACCCCGGTGAAGAAGGCGGCGCGGCTGTGGCGGAAACGTTGAGCGGGAAGAACAACCCCGCGGGTAGGCTGCCGGTCACCTTCTACAAAGGCCTGGAAGGCCTGCCGAACTTTGAAGATTACGCGATGGCGAACCGGACTTACCGCTACTTCACCGGCAAGCCGCTCTACCCCTTCGGCTACGGCCTCAGCTACACCACGTTCGGCTACAGCGACCTCTTGATTTCTTCCCCAACCGTTGCCGCCGGGCAGCCCGTGGAGGCCGACGTCCTCGTGACCAACTCAGGCAAGCTTGCGGGCGACGAGGTTGTGCAGCTTTACCTGAAGTTTCCTGACGTTAAGGGAGCGCCGACGGTGGCTCTTCGCAGCTTCGAGCGCATCCACCTCGACCCGGGTGCAAGCCAGAAAGTTCATTTCCACCTCAACCCGCGTGACCTAGGCATGGTCACCGAGCTTGGCTCGCCCATCATCGCCGAGGGCGACTACAGCCTCAGCGTGGGCGGCGGACAACCGGGAACCGGGAGCCCGGGGGTAAACGGCAAGTTCCACGTGGCCGGCAATTACGCACTGCCCGAGTAGTTCCGCACCGCCAGAAAGGAACGCACCCTGTGACCCGTACACCTGTTCTTACCCGTCGAGAAGCACTGTTTCTTTCCGCCACAGCCGGTATCGCTGCTGCCACGCCGTCAACGCTGCTGGCCTCTGACAGCATCAAGACCGGCGTGCACCAGGAGCCAGGCACCGTCTCCACGCCACGCTCCGCCATCGCCAAGACACAGTACGGCCCCGTCCGCGGATTCCTCTCTGGCGGTGTCTTTACCTTCAAAGGCGTGCCTTACGGCCAAAACGCTGGTGGTGAAAACCGCTGGCTCCCCCTCAAGCCGCCCACGCCCTGGACCGACGAGTACCCCGCCTTCACCTACGGCGCCAACTGCCCGCAGTCCCTTCATCCTTGGACCGCAATCGAGCAAACCTTCATCCAAGACTGGGACGACGGCTGGCTGAGCGAGGACATGCTCAAGCTCAACATCTGGACGCCGTCGCTCTTGGGCTCCCGCCCGGTGATGGTGTACTACCACGGCGGCGGTTTCTCCTTCGGCTCGTCCTACGAGCTCCCGTCGCATGAAGGCGCACAGATGGCCCGCCACCACGACGTTGTGCAGGTCTCGGTCAATCACCGCCTCAACATCCTGGGCTTTTTCGACGCCTCGGAGATCGGCGGCTCGGCCTATGAGGACTCCGTCAACGTCGGCATGACGGACCTTGTCGACTCGCTCAAGTGGGTGCGCGAGAATATCGCCAACTTCGGCGGCGACCCCGACCGCGTCATGATCTACGGGCAGTCCGGCGGAGGCTCCAAGGTCACCACGCTGCTCGGCATGCCCTCCGCTTCGGGCCTCATCCACCGCGCCGCGGCGCAGTCCGGCGGTGGCGGCAACATCCCCGTGCGCGAGCAGCAACGCGAGGTCGCACGCGTCATGATGAAGGACCTCGGTCTTGGGGCGAACGACATTGGCGCGCTTCAAAAGATGGACTGGCCGAGTCTGATCGCCGCCGGCAATGCGGCCATCACCAAAGTCAACCCGCCGGGCCCTGCCTTCTTCGGTCCCGGCCTTCCGGGACATCCTCGCGTCGGCTGGACTCCCTCGGTCGACGGCAAGGTAATCACCATGCGCTCGTTCTTCGACGCCGCGCCGGACGTGAGCAAGAACGTTCCCATCCTCATCGGC
>DATKHZ010000552.1:0-3250 GCA_035509995.1 Acidimicrobiales bacterium
TCGTCGGTGCACCAGCACCACTCCATCCTTCATGCCGCCCTGGGACGCGCTGTCAAGTGGGGGCTAATCCAGAGCAACCCCGCCGACCGAGCCACGCCGCCCTCTCTCAAACGGGCGACAGTTGGAGTGCCGTCCATCGAAGACGTCCAGCGGCTCATCGCCGACGCCGACGCCTACGACCCGGTACTCGCGGCGGCCATTGCCTTGGCGGCTGTTACCGGTGCTCGGCGAGGAGAACTGTGCGCTCTTCGTTGGTCCGACGTCGACCGGTCCAGGCGGACGATGAGCATCGCTCGGTCGCTTACCGTCGTGGACAAGATCGCCACCGAGGGACCAACCAAGACCCACCAACGGCGCAGTATCGCCATCGACGCTGCCCTCGAGGCCTTTCTGACCAAACGACGGGCCGACCAGCGGGCCTACGCCGACGCTGTGGGAGTCTCCTTAGTGACCGATCCGTTCATCCTGTCGCGCGCAGCCGACGGGTCGGCGCCGTGCCTACTCGACGGGCTCTCGGCCGGCTACCAAAGGCGAGCGCGGGCGCTAGGGCTGACGACGCACTTCCACGAGCTGCGCCATTTCGCGGCCACGACTGCCATCGGGGCAGGCACGGATGTGCGCACGGTCGCCGGGCGCCTCGGCCACGCCGACGCCTCGATTACGTTACGTGTTTACGCTCACGCCCTCGAAGTGCGGGAGCGCGAGCTGGCGGGCTTACTGGGCACGACCGTTCTCGGCACCTTGGACGGCGGTGTGGCCCCGACGGCTGCGCGCTCCCCGATGCAGCATGCCTGACAGGCGGTTCAGGGCTCCAAGGCCGCCCGCCGATCGGCTGGTAGCAGGGCTTAGGGCAGGCGAGGCCCCTGAGCGGGCGTTCCTTGGCGGCATGCGGGCGCCATGGCCGGGCTTCAACATTTTCGGAGGCTGGAATGCAACGATCCCCTTTGCCAGGCTCAGCTTCTTTAGTGAGGGGCTGCGGCTCGGCTCCAGCATTCGCTTCTTGCCCTTTCGGGCACTGATGCCCGTCTGGGAGGCGCGTTACGACGAGCTGACGGAAGTCTCTGCCATTGGACCGATCCCGCTCATGAATTGGGGGGTCCGTTTCCGTGTCGCGAGCGATGAGTGGATCGTGTTCTGGACGCTGCGTAGGTCCAAGGTCTTGCAGGAGGTCGCGGCTCGCGGCGTCACGGTTAACACCAAGCCCGTCCGGTTCAGGTACTTTCATCCCGGTCGGTAACCCACTTGCCCTGCGCCACCAGCCCTCCATTTTGGGCAGAGACCCCACCTGGACGCGCGAAATATGGGACTTATAGCGGCGCTCAAGGAGGGGACCCAGGACCCAGCGGGACCCTCGGGAGCTGGCGCTTTGGACAGCTCACAATGCAGTGGCGAGCCCCTCGATCACGCCGTCACAGGTTTGCGGCAAACTGGTGGATGTGAGCACGGGTGAGGAGCTACTCGAGGATCGCCGACGGCGCCGGCGAGCTGGCGACCCTCGTCTCACCGAGAGGGATCGCGAGATCCTGGGCCGCGTTGTGGACGGGGACCTGGCTGACGAGTTCCAAGCTGCGCTGGATGCCGTTTCCGCTGCCGATCCCCTGCTTGGCGGCACGGGCGATCTCGACGACGTCGACTGACCCGGACGCGTTGACCGATGATTATGGTCGACGAGTACCTGGCCGTGCGCGTGCTGCGCGGCCATTGGCCGGATGGGCTCCCCGACGATGAGCTGGCTCTTACGGCCAGCCGGCATTGGCGGCTCCTGCAAGCGCTGCATGGCGGCCGAGGAGGGCAGCTGTCACAGGTGCTCGGTCAACTCAGCCCAGCGGGCCAGGACGGTGTGCGCCATCCTCACCCCGAAGTGCTCCAGGTACTCGACCCGCGCCCCCTCCTCGATGACGCCGCCATCGTCGCAGCTCGCTTCGGTGGCACAGGGTTGCTCGTCGCCGAAGCCCTCGTCGCGGGTCTTGCCTACGGGCGCCAGCTGTGGTTCGGCACAGCCACGAACGTGGGTCGCTTGCTCGCACAGGCTGCCAACGAGCTGGGCATCGAAGTCCACGTCGTGGGCGCCTGAGGCCCGCCCGGTTCTGGGCAACTATTTGGGCAACAACTGCCGCCAAATGTTGCCCAAGCGGGCCTTCACGACAAGACGGCCGGATTACGAAAGGCCAGCTCAAGCCTGTTCTAGCCTCCTAGGCCGACGGGTGTTACCCGACTTTGGATCCGGATGCTTGGAGGTTCGAGCCCTCCCCCCGGAGCCCACTCACCAGCATCTCTGTTCTCGCGAGTTGATAGCTAGTTGGCTCAATGATATCGGCCCGCACAGGTCCACCTACACCATGCAGGAGTACCGCCGACTGGCAGCTAGAACTATTGGCCGGCGCTGGGGAAAATGCGGGTCGACAAGATCACTGGCCGAGATATTCCAAAGCCGCTGGGAATCCTTAGACACCGGCCCGCGCTAGTACTTGCGTTCACCTAACGCCACTCATCGTGGTGATATTGAGTCAAATCACATAAGCCGGCCCGCCGCAGAACGCCGAATCGGGCGCGACGCAAACGTTCGCTTGAGTTCGTTCAGCTGAACGCTCTGTGCGCCCCGGTCCCGGCAATCTGGGATGCAGCGCGGCGGTGAAGGCTGAGCATTCTGGGGCACCCGTGTCGGCGGGAGGAATCGCGTACGAACGGTGCACTCTCGCGAGAGAATCCCGATAACTAGCTCCAGGTCATCGGTACGAGTCTCAGGTGTTCAGGATCGTCTGCGCTTCCGTGGCCGGGAGGTGCTGCTACGAAGTCCGCAAGCAGGGTAGCCACCTCGACGACTGGCGTCAGCGACGCCAAACTTCATGCCATGCTCCTCAGCTGCAACATCGTCGGAAGTCCTTCGTGATGTGAACCAGGTTCTTCGCGTCGCCTGGTACCGCTTCCGGGCCACCTTCGGCCGCCGGTGGGGGGGATACCTCGCCATCGTCGTGCTCGTCGGTCTCGTCGGCGGGCTCGCGATGGGTGCGATCGCGGGCGCACGAAGGACCCAGTCGTCGTACCCGACGTTCCTCGCCTCGACGAACCCGTCCGACCTGACCGTCGCCGCGTACTCCCCGAACTCCAACCGCACGTTCGGGTCGGCGGGGTTGACGACCAGGATCACCCGCCTGCCCGGCGTGAAACGGGTCAGAGTCCTCGCCGGGCCGGAAATCGTGGCGCTCGCTTCGAACGGCGCTCCAGTGGTTGGTGCCGTGAATGACGTGAC
>DATKHZ010000553.1:0-7727 GCA_035509995.1 Acidimicrobiales bacterium
GTGCGTTCCGATGTACTTTCGCGCCGTGCGGCCGCCCCGAGCAGCAACTTTGCAGGGTGAGAGGCAGAAATTTCAGGTACGTGCGCCTGAGCTTGTACGGCCGTGCGTTTCCGGCAAAACGACCGGGATTGGCGACGATCCGTCGTGCAGGGATCATCGGACTTATCATCTCGGCGGTGTCGTATCGTGAGCGTGAGTGTGCTCATCTGATTTGGCCCCACCTGGGCCGGTAATGCTCATCAGTTTTGGCCCCATCTGAGGGTCCACCAACCGGGAGCCGCCAGCCTTGACCGTGGGCCATGCCCAAGAGGTCAAAGGTGAGCCTGTACGAGCAGATCCGCAAAGCACACGAGCGCGAAGGTCTAGGCGTAAGAGCGCTGGGCCGGCGCTTTGGCGTGCACCGCCGCGATGTCCGCCAAGCACTGGCGTCGGCAGTCCCACCTGCCAGAAAGGCGCCTGCACCGCGGGCTGCACCCAAGCTCGACGCCTGGAAGCCGACGATCGAGGCGTGGTTGGAACAGGACCGCTACGCTCCCCGCAAGCAGCGCCACACGGCCCGGCGGGTGTGGCAGCGCCTGGTGGAAGAGCACGGGGCCGACCTCGGCGAGTCGACCGTCCGGCGCTACGTCACCGAGGTCCGCGCTCGCCAAGAGTTCCCGCTCGTCGAGGTGGCCGTGCCTCAGCACCACCCGCTCGGAGCTGAAGCCGAAGTCGACTTCGGGACTGCCTCGGTCTACGTGGCCGGGTTGCTCGTCGAGGTGCAGCTGTTCATCATGCGCCTGTCCGCCTCGGGGCGCGCTTACCCGAGGGCATATTTGAACGAGGCGCAAGTAGTGTTCTTAGACGGCCATGTCCGGGCCTTCGAGCACTTCGGCGGCGTCCCCGGCCGGCTGCGACCCGATTATGTTCCGCGCCACATAATCGGGTTTATGTGGCCGATCGCGTTATGTGGCCGATGACGCCGAGGCCCACTAATGGGGGGGGGACTTTCGCCACCTCCGGCCACATAACAATCAGAGAGACGAGAGCCATTCGAGCAGGGTCTCGTCGGACTGCCAGACGGGGCGAGAGCGGGACGCCACCGAAGAACCGGGCGGCTCGGTTTTCCGGAGCGCCTCGATCTTCGCCCTGGTGTTGATCTCGGCGTAACGGTTCGTTGTGGTGAGGTCGGCGTGCCCGAGCCAGCCCCTAATGACGTTCACCTCGACGCCCGCCTCGAGGAGGTGCATCGCCGCGGTGTGACGGAACAGGTGGGGGCCCACTCTGCGCTCGACGCGGGCGTCATCGAGGTGACCAACGCGGCGCCGCACGATCTTGTAGATCCCAAAGCGCGTAAGCGCCACACCGGTCGTCGAGGTGAACACTGGGGCCCCGGGCGCTGGAGGCCCCGGGCGGGCATCGAGAAGTTGGCCAAGCAGCTTCACGGTTTCGCGCCACAGAGGGCATGTCCGCCACTTGTCACCCTTGCCATGGAGCCGAACGAGGCCCGCTCCGAGATCGAGGTGACCGGCACGAAGGTCGGCGACCTCTTGCACCCGTGCCCCAGTGTTGTAGAGGAACAGCAAAAGAGTGCGGTCCCGGAGCGCGAGCCGTCCTAGTCGCGAAAGACCTCGGAACAACGCCTCGATCTCGTCACGCTCGAGGTAGTGCGTCTCAGCGGGCCCAGCGCGCTTGGCGGGGATGGCCGTGACTCGCTGACAGACGCCAAGCATCTCAGGCTCCCGGCTGGCCACGTAATCGAACAGCGTGTGCAGCGCAGCCAAGCGCTGGTTCCGCGTGCGGACGTGGTTGCGCCGATCGTGTTCCAGATAGCGAAGGAAACCGAGGGCCCGCTCAAAGCTCAGGTCTTCGAGGCAGAGCTTGGTGATTTTCACCTTCTTGTCGGCAGCAACGAAGCATAGAAAGAGCCGGGTCGTGTCTCGGTAACTGCGAATGGTCGCCGGGCGGAGCCCTTTCACCGTGACGAGGTGGTCGACGAAAAAGGAGTGGACGATCGGCCCGAGCGGCACGGTCCCGCTCATCGTTTTCCCACCGACCACACCGTTTCGGCGAATGTCTCGAAACGCCGGTTCGCTTCATCGAGCAGCTGGGGCGTGATCGTGAGGTAGACGGCGGTCGACTCAGGGCTGACGTGGCCCATGAAGGTCGAGAGCCGGTAGAGGCGGCCTTGTGTGTCCACCCCCTCTCGATACCAGCGTAAGAGGCACCCGACCGCAAAGGAATGGCGGAGGCTATGGAGCACCGGCTGTGACGTCCCGTCGGGGACCGAGTAGCCGAGCGTCGCGATGAGCCTGTGGAAGACCTGGCTCGCGCTACACGGATGGACACTTCGTCTGCCGTCGAAGCTGAACAGCGGGTCGTCGGCGTTGTGGCCGCGGCGCTGGACTTGGCGTGCGAGGAGTTCGCCGACGCGCGGGCCATATGGGACGAGGCGGCTTTTGCCAAACTTGCCGCCGCGCACAACGAGCAGCTGACGATCGACATCGAGGTCGCCGATCAGAAGACCGCACGCCTCGCCGGCCCGCAGCCCGAGACCGTAGCAGAGCGCGAAGATGGCGTGGTAGGTGAGGCCGCGGTCTCATGCTCGCGCGTTGTCCGGAAGCGCCGCCGCGGCCTCGAGCAAGCGTCGCGCCTTCGTGGTGTCGAAGAGGAATGGCACGCGCCCGTCGGTTTCTCGTCGGTGCACTCTGCGCAGCGGTGACGTTTCTAGTCGCTGCTGGGCGACCGTCCAGTCGAGAAAGACGCCGAGGACGTTTACGAGGTGGTTGAAGCTGCGCGCCCGAGCTCGCTGTCGAGATGCGACGAACGCATCGACGAACGCCGTCGTGAGCTCGTCGAGCTCGGTAAGGCCTTGTTGCTCAGAGAACACGAGCAGCAGGCGCAGCGTCGCCTCCTCGGTCAGGTACTTGCGCCCGAGGGCTCGCTTGTGAGCGAGGAAGTCGGCGACTGCGATAGCGAGGTCCCCATTCATGCGAGGACCGTCTCGCCGTCGCCTATGGCGACCTCCCGAAGCGCCTCGACGGCGACCTTGGCGTAGACCTCGGTGGAGCGCGGCGAGCGGTGCCCGACGAAGTCGCCGATGGTCTTTAGGTCGAAGTCCGCATCGACAAGACGCTGGACTGCCGAGTGCCTGAGTGTGTGCGACCCGGGCCGGGGCACGTCGACACCTGCACGCAGCAGGTGGGCCCGGCACAGCGAAGACACTGCCGCCGCACCGATCGGGCGCCGGGGTGCGGCGACGCGAAAGAACAGATGACGGTCGGACGTTTCCGGGCGGCCATGACGGAGGTAGTCGAGAACCGCCTCACCGACTACAGGCGAGAGCGGGAACGCGGTCGAATGGCCGGCCTTGCGCTCGGGGACCTTGAGGCGGTCGTTCTTCCAGTCGATGTCGTCCAAGCTGAGCTCCGCGACCTCCCGGGCGCGAAGGCCGTAGGTGACGAGGAGGAGCAATATCGCGTAGTTCCGCCTCCCGGCCTTGCTTCGGCGATCGACACTGGCGAGCACACGGTTGACGGCATCCCAAGAGATCGAGCGGGGGATGTTGGAGAGCCGGTAGACCTGGGGCCAGCCGACGGCACCGGAGAGATCTGCCCCGAGAGCCCCCTCCCGATGGGCGTAGCGTAGGAACACCCGTAACACTCCGGCGCTGTCACGGACGGTGCTCTTTGCGAGGCCCGCGCCAGCGCGTTCGATGATGTAGGCGCTCAGCACCGCTGGCGAGAGCTCGCCGACCGAGCCGACGCCGATCCGTGACAGGTAGGCCTCGAAGCGGTCGAGGTGATGTTTGTATTGGCGGACCGAGGTAGGGCGCAACCCGCGCTCGTCGATCAGGTAGCCGAAGAAAGCTGGAAGGGCATTAGCGAAGGGCTGGGCGTGAGGGCGTCGACCGGTCGGCTCGAAACCGGGTAGCACGACCGAGAGCAGCTGCTCGATCGGGCCTCGGACCTCCTTCGCCATCGGCCTCGTCGAACGGGCCCGTCGGTGGTGCTCGGCGGTCCGCTCGGCCACGAAGGCCTCGACGTGGGAAGGTAGCTCGCCGACCGTCTCTGCCCCGTGGGCACGGCCGAACTCGCCGAACGCGAAGACAATCGGCACGCGGCGCCAGACGCACTTCGCGCTGAAGCCCTCGTTAGTAAGCCAGACAACGTATGCCTCGATCTCCGGCGCGATCCACGAGCTCCGCAGCCGATCGATTGTCGACGGCTTGATGAAGTACTCCTCCAACATGGACAACCTCCAATCTCTCGATGAGTTCGAGGAGGAGCATGTCGGAAGGCTCGAGCGTTATGTGCCGCCGACTGACGGGGAGCGACTAGCCACTAGGGACAGCTTCAGGACTATCTCCAATACCGCCACATAACGCGATCGGCCACATAATTACGACAACCTGAAGGCCGCCGTTGAAAAGGTGCTGCGCGGCCGGGACCGCCTCGAGTCAGAACGGTTTGTCGCGCTGCGCTCGCACTATGGCTTTGACAGTTTCTTCTGCCAGCCCGGCGTGAAGGGCGCCCACGAAAAAGGCGGCGTTGAAGGTGAGATCGGCCGGTTCCGCCGGCGCCACATGGTGCCGTTACCTCGCGCCAACTCGATGGCCGAGCTGAACGAGCTCTTGCTGGCCGGAGCGGCCAAGGACGACCGGCGCTTCATCACCGGGCGGCGCATTGCCGTGGGTGAGCACTTCGCCCTCGAAGCCGAGGCCCTCCGGCCATTGCCGACAGACGCCTTCGACTACCGGGCGCTTGGCAACTTCAGGGTCGACCGCAAGGCCCGGGTCTCGGTGAGAGGGGGGGCGCTGTATTCGGTCCCTGCCCGTTACTGCGGCCGGCGCTTGGACGCTCTCGTCGGAGCTGAAGTCATCGAGGTCCTAGACGGAAAGGTCGTCGTGGCCTGGCACCCCAGGAGCCAAAAGGGCGAGGAGAACCTGGTCCTGGACCACTACTTGGAGGTCTTGGCCATAAAGCCAGGTGCGCTGCCCGGGGCGACAGCGTTGGCCCGTGCTCGGGCGGCAGGAGCCTTTAGCGAGGAGCACGAACGGTTCTGGTCCCAGGCCCGGCGCCGCCTCGGCGACCGGGACGGCACCCGGGCGCTGATCGAGGTCCTCCTTTTGCACCGCACCCTGCCCGCTGGCGCCGTGCGTGCCGGCATGACGGCAGCCTTGGCCACCGGCTCGGCCAATCCGGCCGTGGTGGCCATCGAGGCCCGCCGCTCGACTGAGACCGCCCAAAGCCCAGTCGTGCCGATCGGCCAAGGGCTGTCCCGCTTTGACCGTCCCAAGCCAAGCGTCACCCACTACGACCAATTACTGGAGGGAACTAGATGACGACAATGACCGACACCGCCGCCACTGCTGCCATCGGGGCGGCCACCAAACAGCTCCGGCTGCCCGTCGTGCGCTCCGACTCGCAACGGCTGGCCGAGGTGGCACAAAGATCTCAGTTGTCTTATCTCGGTTTCTTAGCAGAGGTGCTCTCGGCCGAGGTCGACCAACGCTCGGAGCGGCGGAGGCTTCGCCGTGTCGGAGAGGCCCACTTCCCCCGCATAAAACGCCTGGCGGACTTTGACCTGGGAGCTGCTCCGACTGTGAACGCCGCCACCATCGCGACGTTGGCTTCTTGTGCCTACCTCAACGCCGGCGAGCCCGTGGTCCTGTTGGGCGACAGCGGCACTGGCAAGAGCCATCTGCTCATCGGCCTCGGGATCGCCGCCTGCGAGCAAGGCAAACGAGTCCGCTATGCCACCTGCGCCCAACTGGTCAACGAGCTGGCCGAAGCAGCCGACGAGCGTCGCCTCTCGCGCATCGTGGCCCGCTACGGGCGCTTGGACCTCCTCTGCTTAGACGAGCTCGGCTATGTCCAACTCGACGCCCGAGGCTCAGAGCTCTTGTTCCAGATCCTGGCCGAACGAGAGGAAAAGTCGTCCATCGCACTGGCCTCGAACCTCCCATTCAGTGAGTGGGGCGGGATCATCCCCGATCCCCGACTCGTTGCCGCGATCGTCGACCGGGTCACCTTCAAAGCCCACATCATCGAGACCGGAACCGAGAGTTACCGGCTCCGGACGACGAAGTCACGTCGAGGACGCTCGGCGTCATGACCCGGGTGGGGCCAAACGAACCGAGCACGGTGGGGCCAACCCGAGTTGACAAACCCATGAGCGGAGCTCGCCCAGCATGACTGTGCTTCGAAGCAAGGTGACGCCGGCCCGAGCCACAAACCCAAATATACGAGTGGCAACGGAGGTCTCCGGCGCTTCTGGAGCTCCCGAACCAACGGGCTCGGTGACCGGTGTCGATGGGCAAAGTGGCGACGGTGTGTTACTGTTTCGTCGGTCGTGGCGTGCGCTGGTCCAGTCTCGTTGCTCCCGGCCGGCCTGAGCCGAAGGTCATTTGGCCCACCCGGCGTCATTACGGCCGCTCTGGTAAGCATTTGGCAGGTTGGCTATAGAAAACGACGCGACGCCATTTGCTCGGGCCAACCGCCCGCGATAGCAGCGCATCGCCGTGAGGTCTGGGGGGGCGTCACTTATGGTCACGCTGGTCTCTGGTCGCTAGCTGTCGAGTGCTCTCCTCTCAGTGCGATGGCGCCTAGTGCGTTCTAGTTTCAGAGCAACAAAGAAGACGAGGACGGCACCGCTGACAATGAGGCCGGGCACTGGGTGGTGGTCGTGCGCGAGAAGGGCCCACGGGAGCACGACGCATATGGCTGCCGCGCCCAAGAGCCAGACGCCGATCGGGAAACTCGTCTCCATTCTAAGCGACACGTCGTAACCCTTCGCGGCCCGGTCGTGGTAGGCCCGGGCTTCAGGGTCGGACGCGGCCTCCGCCGCAGATCGGTGCTCGGCCACCTTCGCAGCCAAATGTTCGAGCCGCGCCCGATCACGGCGGTTCCTTAGCATGAGAGCAGCGATCCGTAGGCCTCGTCGCCGAGGCTCCAGGCGCTCCAGGCGACCAGTGGCGAGCCGATGGAATAAGCGCCGAACTTAGACAGATCCGCTCCTGCTCCCCAGAAGCCTGACTTGAGCGAATAGTACGCGGCACGGAAGAAACCGGAGTTATCAGCCATCACCTGCCAGGCTTCAGACGTCTCACGCAAGTAGGTCGATGCCGCTGAGAGTCCGTAGCCGAGACCGCCAAGCCCGAACGACGCGATGTCACCAACGAATTGGCCCGCACTCTCGTGGCCCGTGCCATACAGCGCCGCGCCCGAGAGGGCTTGTACGGCACTCGCCCCTAAGGCGACCGCACCGCATACTTCGGACACCCCGGCGTTGCCGACAATGGAGAGACCAGCTATAAGTGCACAACCGCCTGCCACGACGGTCACTAGCTCGCTGGCGACGTGGACGGCGTGCAATGCGCCTTCCCAACTAACGATCGACGTGTAATGCGTTGGGCGAAGGCAATGGCCGAACCACAGTGACTGCGCGTCCGCAGGGCTCGGGTTATTGATCCATGTCCCGCCGACCTGTGCGCACTCCCCTATTGGTGGTGCCCCTGGTGAAAGCCCGCTGGGGTCGTTCGCGTTCACAGGGTTGTTGCCGGCGTAATTGAATGGCGCCATGGTCTGGGCGACATCTGGGTCAAGGCTCAGGAATTGCCCGGTCAACGGGTCGTAGTAGCGGGCTTGCATATAGTAAAGCCCGGTGGAGGAGTCGTAGTAAGCCCCGGCGTACATGAACGAAGTGGTCGCAGAACCCGTGGAGCCGGTGAGGTTCCCCCAAGCGTC
>DATKHZ010000554.1:0-8688 GCA_035509995.1 Acidimicrobiales bacterium
TCCCGTGCGCGTGCGAATCGACCAGGGAGCCGCTTACAGCCACGATCCCCCCCAGAGCCGCACCGAGCAGGACCACGAGGGGTTGGCGTTCGGAAGGGCGCCTGGAGAGGGCGGTCACCCCGGCGAGGGCGAAGGCAACGACCACGGCCGCCCGCACCACCTGGGTAGCCAAGTCCCCCTTCGAGTCTGCGATAGGCGCCACCACTCCGCCCGCGACAGCCACCAGAGAAAGCCCGACCGAAAGCACCGCGGGGAGCGGCCGCGGCCCGGCTGTGCGCGGGAGCCCCTGCCTCTTCTCCTTCTCCCGAGCGCTCTCCCGGACATCGCCCAGTTGGCTGACGATGATCGGGGCACTCATTGTGCTGTTGTCGCCACCGCTCCGCTTGCGGCCGAGGCGCCGCCGCCAGGCTCGGTCCCTTCGATACGGCCGTCACGCATGCGCACTATCCGGGTAGCAGGCTCGGCAACCGACTCGTCGTGGGTGACGAGGAGGATCGATTGGCCCCCGGCATGGAGCCGGCGGAACAGCTCGAGGACCTCGTGACCACCCTCGGAGTCGAGCGCCCCGGTCGGCTCGTCGGCCAGCAACAGCGTCGGGGCGTTCGCCAAGGCGCGGGCGATGGCCAGGCGTTGGCGCTGCCCGCCCGACAGGACGCCGGGCGCTGCCTTGGCCTTGTCTGCCAAACCCAACAGGTCGAGCAGGTCGCGCGCCCGGCTCTCAGCCCTCTTGCGCCCGGTGCCGGCGATAACGGCCGGCAACGTCACGTTTTCCAGGACGCTCATCCCCTCCAAGAGGTTGAAGAACTGGAAGACGATCCCGATGTGGCGCCTCCTCATCCTTGCCAGGGAGCTCTCGTCCATCGTGCTCAGAGATTCGCCCGCCACAAGTATCTCTCCCTCGCTCGGCACGTCGAGCCCGGCGACGAGGTTCAACAACGTGGACTTGCCGCAGCCGGACGGCCCCATGATGGCAACGAACTCACCTTGTTCCATGGTCATGTCGACGCCACGCAGAGCCCGCACCGGCGCCCCCTCGGCTTCGTACGTCTTTCTCAGGCCCTTGGCCTCCATAACTGTCATTTATCCTCCGGCTCCTAGTTCGACTTCATTGTTCGTCCGCGACGGCGCTGAGCCGCCACGCTCCTACAGGTGTGTCCCGCCCCTTCACGAGCGCTGGCGGCAGCTCCTCGGCGGACGGCGGCTCAGCCAGCGACTCGTAGGTGGGCCCGGACAGGACCGTTTCGCCCGGCGACGCCCACTGCTGAAGGCGCTGTGCAAGGTTGACCGTGTCGCCGACAAGCGTGTACTCGAGGTGCTCGTCGGAGCCGAGCAGCGCCGCCGCCACCGGGCCCGTGGTTATCCCGATCCCGAGCTCGAAGAAAGGGAGGCCCTCGTCGCGCCAACGCGCGTTCACTTTGCGCTGGGCGGCGTGCATGGCCAGGGCCGCGTCCACGGCCCTCCCGGCGTGGTCCTCCAGGGCAACGGGCGCACCGAAGACCGCCATCACGGCATCCCCGACGAACTGCATGACGGTGCCCCGGGCCGCGACGATCGACTTGTTCATCTCAGCCCGGTGGACGTTCAACTGCCTGGCGAGCACGCTCGGGTCGGCCTTCTCGGCGATCGTCGTGTAGCCGCGGATGTCCGACATGAGGACGCTCACGACGAGCTCCTTCGTCTCACCCGCGTGGGCGCCCTGCTCGCGCATCATCTCAGCCACCCCGCTCGGCAGGAGCCTGCTCAAGGACTCGCCCTGCTCCTCCCGGTTGACGATTGCCTCGTAAAGGCTGCGCAGCCGGCGCAGCGAGCTCTGGCCACCGCTGCTCGCGTCCGCAGCCATCCGCAGGAACAGCTTTTCGACTGCGTCGGCGGCGGCCGAAGGGGTCGTCCCCTGCACGACCGCAATTGCCTTGATCGGGCGGCCTTCGGCCACCAGGTGCAACAGGTCCTCCTCGGCGCGGGTGAGCTCACCTTTGCCGGTCACCGGGTTGACCATCGCGTCGACGATGCTCGGGTCGAGCACGGAGCCGCCGCTTGCGACCGTCCGGACGGCTCGGGCGAGCTGGTCACCCTGGGCGATCCTGTCCTTCAAGAGATAGGCATATCCTGCCGAGCCCTCGGCGAGCAGCGAAATGGCGTACTCCGGGTCGTCGAACTGCGACAGGACGACGATCCCGGTGCCTGGGTGTCGCTTGCGGATCTCGTGAGCCGCAAGGATCCCCTCCTGTTGGAAGGTGGGAGGCATCCGGATATCGGTCACAACGACCTGAGGAGCCAGCTCTGAGGCCCTGGTCACTAGCTCGTCGTAATCAGAGGCGGTACCGACCACGGTGAAATCGTCCTCGAGCGCGATCAGAGCGCGGACCCCCTCCCGCACGATCAGGTTGTCGTCCGCGAGGAACACACTGATCGTCGAAGACTGGAGGCCCTGGCCCTGTTGCACCTCAGTTCTGCTCCTCCCGGCGGTGGCCGGCGCTCAATTGCTGCAGTGCCTCCCGGTCGATCTGGTCTGCTGAGGCCATTGCCAGTTTGCACTTGGTGACGGCCCGCACCGTCGAAGTGCGAAGGCCACCCTCCAGTACAGCACGCTCGCCGTGCATCGAGCCTGGCCCGTACTCGGCAAGGCGTTCGCCGTCGTCTTCCACCCGCACGACGCCGTCCAGAACAAGGAACAGTTCGTTCCCCGGCTCGCCCTGCTCGGTTATTACGGTCCCGGCCTCTACTCGTTCGATCCGTGGCTTGGCCGCGCCGTGCATCAACTCGACGGACAGTTGGCGCTCCAGGGCGGTCTCGACCTCGGTGGCCAGCGCCGGCGAGTCCTGGTCGCCCCAGGGGCTGTGCTTGCCGAAGGCACTGCGGTACCAAGTCGAAAAGTCGATGAGGCCGCTCTTTTTCACCAATTTCCCGCTGGTGTCGTACACCCAGTGGCGCGGGAACGGGCTGGCCCCGATGAGGTGGTGCTCGGAACTACCGTCAGCGTGCATTTCGAGCGCGAGGGTCGTCCAGGCGAGAGGCGCCGAGAACTGAACGAAGGGTGCCCTACGGACACGGCGCGGCGCCGGCACCCCGGTGCGGCCCCCGCAGGTTTGGAAGAACGTGACCGTGGTTTCGGTTACCTCGGGCGCGGGCTGTAGGTCGGGCAGGGCCACGGCCTGGAACACGGCCCGCTTCGGGCCGAGCTTCAGCGTGGTCGACCCGATCAGGCCTTTGCCCGACTGGCCGTAATCGACGATGCGGCCCTCTTTTACCTCGATCCAGCCGTGCAGTTCGTTGGCGAAGCGGAACCGGTCCTCCCGGCGGAGCTCCTCCAGGTCCTCGATCACGTCGGGCGGTGGCGGGTCGTAATGGGCAACGCCGGTCTCGAAGGGAAGTTTTGTGGCGCCGGCGATCGCCTCGGAAGGGATCCATGAGATCGATGTGACAGCGGCTTTTATGTTCATAAGGCTTACCGTAGGCCCCCGGCTAGGCCGTCACAAAGGGTGAGAGCCGGTGTCTTGTACGGGTGGGTACTCGTGGCAGTCGGGGGGGCTGGCACCCCCTCAGGGGCGCTTTTTCAAATCAGACAGGACCGAACGTGCCGCGTGGTAGCCGCACATGCCGTGTACGCCGCCGCCGGGGGGTGTCGAGGCGGAGCAAAAGTACAAGCCAGGCGAGGAGGTCTTGTAGTTGTCCCAGCGCAGGGTCGGCCGGAAGAGGGTTTGACGCAAAGTGGCCATGCCCCCCGTGATGTCGCCACCGACGTAATTGGGGTTTGCCTCTTCCGCCTGGGCCGCCGTCTTGGTCGCCCGCGCCAAGATGAGATCCCGGAAGCCCGGCGCGAAGCGCTCGATTTGCGCCTCGATCCGCTCGGTCATGTCCACGGTCGAGCCCGACGGCACGTGGCAATACGCCCACAGGGTTTGTTTGCCCTCAGGAGCGCGCGTGATGTCGACGACACCGGCCTGGGCGACGAGGCAGAAGGGCCGTTCCGCGTGCCGCCCCGCCGCCACCTCATACTCGCTGGTGGCCACCTCTTCGAGCGTCCCGCCGACGTGGACCGTGCCAGCCGCGCGGCACGCGGGTGCCGCCCAGGGGACCGGGCCGCTGAGCGCCCAGTCAACTTTGCACACACCCGGGCCGTAGCGGAAGCGTCCCAGCGCCTTCTTGAACGAGGGGCTGAGCCGGTCCGCACCGAGGAGCGCGAGGTGGCGAGGCGAGGTGTCGGCGAGCACGGCCCTGGCCTCGGGCAGCTCGCTCAGGCTGTTCACCCACCGGTTGAGCTGGATCGTCCCACCCATGTCAGCCAGCTCGGCGACCAGAGCCTCCACGACCCGGTCGCTGCCGCCCTCGACGAGCGGCCAGCCGTAGGCATGGCCAAGGGTGATGAACAGCAGGCCGTACGAGCCGGTCAACGGTGTGCTCAGCGGGAGCATCGAGTGCGCGGCCGCACCCGCCAGGAGCCCTCTCGCCTCCTCGCTGTGGAACCGGGCGGCGAGGCGGGTGACCGGCAATAAGCCCGGGATCCCGAGACGTGCCGTCGCGAGCGGGTGCCTGGGCGGAGCCCGCAGGGGACCGAGAAGAGTGGGGAGCACCTTGTCGACCTCTCGCACCAATGGCCCGAAGAGCCGGCGGTACGCTGCCCCGTCCTCGCCCAGGCTCGCCGCGGTCTCATCCACCGAGAGCGCGACCGCGCCCGCACGCCCACCGTCGAGAGGGTGGGCGAAGGAGACCTCGGGCGTCAACAGCTTGACGCCTCGTGCTGCCAGGCTCACACTCCGAAAGAAGGGCGAGGCCGCCACCAGGGGGTGGACCGCCGAGCAAATGTCGTGGTGAAAGCCCGGAAGCGTCAGCTCGCCCGTTCGGCAGCCGCCGCCCGGGGCCGAAGCTCCTTCGTAGACCTCGACCGAAAGACCGGCGCGAGCCAAAGTCAGCGCGGCGGCCAGCCCGTTCGGGCCGGAGCCGATGACGACAGCGTCGAGCGGGGGCACGATTGGCACGGTAGCGGGCCCTACGGGCCTCCGGGCACTCGTGCTGGCCGGCGCGCGGGGGTGTCCCAGCACCACCGCCGAGAAACGTGCCTGCCTAATGGCCCATTTCGGCGCACGGTAGAAGAATGGGGCCCGATGGTGCCCGGAAGCTGCGGCGCGCAATGCGCGGCGGAGCCGCGCCCGAAAGGCCCGCAGTGAACGGCGAGGCCGTACGGGTGGCGCGGTACCGCTTCGGTGCCACCTTTGGCCGCCGCTGGCCCGGCTATCTGAGCCTGGCCTTGCTCATCGGGCTCGTGGGTGGGCTGTCGATGGGGTCCATCGCTGGGGCGAGGCGGACCGACTCCTCGTTCACCGTGTTTTGGATAAGTACCAACCCATCTGACCTCATTGGCGCGACCGGGATCCTCAACCCGACCCTTCCATTGACGCCCTATGATGGGCCGCTCGTCTCCAAGATCTCCCGTCTCCCTCACGTGAAAAGCGTGGAGACGCAGTCCGGCATCAACATCCTGCCCCTGCAACCTGACGGCGCCCCGGAGCAAAACGTCACCCAATTTTCCCCCGGTCCTGGCAACGGCTACGGGAGCGTAGACGGGCTTTATTTCGACCAGGACAAAGTCACGGTCACGGCGGGCCGGATGGCCGACCCTGCGGACCCGGACGAGTTCATGCTGACAGCACAACAGGCGCAGTCAATGGGACTGCATATTGGGGACAAGGTGCGCTTCGGCGTCTACACGAACGCGCAGATCCAGTTAGCTGATTTCGGCTCGGCGCGGGTCAGGCCGTACCGCGTTGTCGATGCCAAGCTCGTGGGGATAGCGCTCTTCAATACCACCGTCGTAGAGGACCAGTCCGACGAGGGGTCGTCACCGGACAACCTGTTCACTCCGGCGCTTACCCGGCCGCTCTTGCGATGCTGCGTCAATTACAGCGAGAGCGGGGTGCAGCTGAGCAGCCCTCGTTTCGTCTCCTCGGTGATTTCCGAGATCGCACCGTTGTACCCAAAGGGCACGCCTTCGTTCCAGGCTGTCGCCCCGATAGTGCTTCCCAAGGCACAACGCAGCATCGAACCAGACGCCCTCGCCCTCGGCGTCTTCGGGGGCATCGTCGCTCTCGCGTGCCTCCTGATCGCCGCCCAGCTGATCGGGCGCCAGATCCGCCTGGGTGCGGACGAAAGAGAAGCACTCCGGTCCCTCGGGGCCAGTCCCGGGCAGATTTGGGCGGACGGCCTGATCGGGATAGTGGGCAGCGTGGTATCAGGAGGCCTGCTCGCAGTCGTAGTTGCGGTAGGCCTTTCACCAGTTGCTCCGATCGGGCCGGTCCGCCCGGTATATCCCGGCTTGGGAGTGAACTTCGATTGGACCGTACTCGGGCTCGGGTTGCTGGTCCTGGTCCTGGCGCTGAGCGTCATATCCGCCGCGATCAGCTTTCGGGCGATGCCACACCGCCGCTCCGCCGACGACGTCGCCTCAGAGCAGCGACCTTCTCGCCTGTTGGCCGCGGCTGCTGCTGCGAGGCTGCCTGCTCCCGCGCTCACCGGGGTGCGCTTCGCCCTTGTGCCCGGGAGCGGCCGGACGGCGGTCCCTGTCCGCTCGGCCGTGCTGGGAGCCGTGATGGCAGTGATAGTGCTCGTTGGCACCGCGACCTTCGGGGCCAGCCTCGGCGCGCTCGTCTCCCACCCGTCCCTCTACGGTTGGAACTGGGACTACATGCTGTCCGCAGGAGGCGACCTCCCTCAACAGAAGGTAACTGCGCTGTTGGACCATGACCGCTATGTGGCTTCGTGGTCCGGCGTTTACAGCGCAACCTTGCTGGTCGACGACCAGGAGGTCCCGGTGCTCGGAGAGGTCCCCGGCACAACCGTCGCGCCTCCTCTGCTCTCGGGGCACAACGTCCAAACAGCTGGGCAAGTGGTGCTGGGCCCGCTCACCCTGAAGCAGCTGGGCCAGCACCTGGGCGGGACTGTTGAGGTGAGCTCCGGTGGCGCTCCGCCCGAGCGCTTGCGGATAGTCGGGACAGCCACTTTGCCCGCGATCGGGCAAGGCGGGCTTCACCTCGAGATGGGGGTCGGGGCCGTCCTTTCGTCCAAGCTGCTCCCCGAACTCGACCTCAACCAGTTCGATTCCCCCTTCCCGGGCCCGCAAGCCGCTCTCGTCCGGCTCCGCCCGCACGTCGACCGGGCGGCCGCTTACCGGTCGTTGGAGCAAATCGCACAGGAGACGACAAACCCTGAGAACTTCGGCGTCGGCGTGATCGGGGTACAACGCCCGGCCGAGATCCTGAACTACCGCTCGCTCGGGAGCACGCCCGTTTACCTGGGCGCTGGCCTGGCAACCGGCGCCGTCGTCGCCTTGGCGCTGACGCTCATCGCCTCGGTCCGCAGGCGCCGGCGCGACCTCGCGCTGTTCAAAACACTTGGCTTCACAGAACGGCAATTGGCCGCCACCGTCGCCTGGCACGCGACCACCGCCGTGGCCATCGGGGTGGCGTTGGGAGTGCCCCTCGGCATAGCGATCGGGCGCTGGCTGTGGGAGCTCTTCGCGCAGGAGATCAATGCCGTTCCCTCGCCAACGGTGCCGGTGCTCCAGGTTGTCCTGATGGCGCTGGGTGCCCTCGTACTGGCCAACATTGTCGCCGCCGTTCCCGGCCGGCTAGCTGCCCGTACACCAACCGCTCTCGTTCTGCGAGCCGAGTGACGAAGGTCGTGCCCAAGTGGCGACGGCAGTGACGGTACGTTTGGCAATTGCGGCGTAGGCTTTTGTTGCTTCTTGCCGGGCAGTGCGGCCAAGGTGACCGCCGAGGGTGATGTCGGAAAACCGCCAGAATGAGCGCGGGCGATGAGGCAGGCTGGCCTGGTGATCGAAAGCTTCGAGCGCTGCTATCAAGCGGTGAAATCCAGGGATCCCCGCTTCGACGGTTGGTTCTTCACGGCTGTGAGGACGACGGGTATCTATTGCCGCCCGAGCTGCCCGGCGATAACGCCCAAGCAAAGCAACGTCACCTTTTACGCCACGGCGGCGGCTTGCCAACGAGCGGGCTATCGCGCCTGCAAACGCTGCCGGCCGGACGCTACACCCGGTTCTCCTGAATGGGACAGCCGAGCCGACCTGGTCGCACGTGCCATGCGCCTGATCGCCGATGGCGTCGTCGACCGGGAAGGCGTCGGCGGCCTTGCGGGCCATCTCAGTTACAGCACCCGCCAAATTGAGCGCCTTCTTATGGCGGAAGTCGGCGCCGGCCCCCTCGGTCTAGCTAGGGCGCAACGGGCTCAGGCCGCCCGTGTCCTTATCGAGACCACAGGGATGCCGATGGCCCAGGTTGCCTTCGCGGCCGGCTTCGCCAGCGTCCGCCAGTTCAACGACACGGTGCAAGCCGTCTTCGCGGTGAGCGCCACCGAGCTGCGGCGTAAGGCGTTGGACCGGTCCGACAGATCGGCATCGCACAAACCTGGGGCCACGCGGCGTCCGGGCGCTGCCTCCCCGGTCGCGGGCCCTCCGGTCCCAGCCCCTCCGGTCCCAGCCCCTGGCCAGACGCTGACGCTTCGCCTCCCCTTCCGCGCCCCCCTCTGCGCTGACAACCTCTTCGGGCACCTCGCCGCTACGGCCGTGCCGGGGGTGGAGGAAATGCGAGACGGTGCTTACCGCCGCACCCTCCGGCTCCCGCACGGCGTGGGGCTTGTAGCTCTCAGGCCGGCCGAGGACTGCATCTGGGCTTCGCT
>DATKHZ010000555.1:0-5259 GCA_035509995.1 Acidimicrobiales bacterium
GGTCCTGACGCGGACAACGTTGGCGTGACCAATACCAGCGTCGGCAGTCCCGGCGGCGGCAGTCCCAGCGTCGCTAGTCCCGATGTCGTGCCTGGTCCCATTGCCCACAGTGACCAGGGCCCCAAGCGCCGCGTGCGAGCCCTCCGGGGAGCAACGACGGTTGACGAAGACACAACGGAGCAGGTAACCCAACGCACACAGGCTTTGCTGGCTGCGATGGTCGCGCGCAACGGGGTCGATCATGCGGACGTCATTTCGGTGCTGTTCACCGCGACCGACGACGTCCATTCGATGTTCCCCGCAACTGCGGCTCGCGCTGCCGGGTTTGGTGACGTCCCGCTCCTTTGCGCCCGGGAACTAGACATAAATGGCGCGCAGCCTCGCTGCATCCGGGTCATGATGCACCTCGAGACTTCCAACGAAGAGCTCCACCACATCTACCTCGAAGGCGCCCGCGGGCTACGAGATGACCTCCCTGAGTAAGAGATGACCGACGCGAGTAACCGCCCAGCCGGCCCCCAGCGCAGGGCGGCGATCGTTGGTACTGGGCTGATCGGCGGTTCCATCGGGATGGCCCTTCGCCGGCAGGGCTGGTGGGTGAGTGGGAGCGACAGGGAGCCTTCCAGGGCCCAGCGCGCCCTCGAGCTCGGTGCGATAGACGAGGTCGGACTGGACACGGCCGCTGTGGTGACCTTCATCGCCGTACCTGCGGGGGCTGTGGCTGAGGTCGCGAGGGCTGTGCTTTCCCAACAGGACGCCGAGGGACGCTCGGGGGTGGTGACCGACGTCGCCGGCATCAAGGAGACGATCGTGTCGTCCGTGGGGCACCCGCGTTTTGTCGGCGGCCACCCGATGGCGGGCTCGGAGCAAGAAGGCGTCGACGGGGCCGGGCCCGACCTGTTCCTCGGGGCGACCTGGGTGCTGACGCCTGGCCAGCACACCTCGGGGGAGGCGTATTCCGAGATCCAGGGGCTCGTGAGGCTGCTGGGCGCCAACCCGGTCGCTGTCGACCCAAGGCGCCACGACGAGCTCGTCGCGCTCGTCTCGCATACCCCACACCTAACCGCCGCGGCGCTAATGAACCTGGCCGCTGACGCGGCCACTTCCGACGCGACCCTCCTGCGAATGGCCGCCGGGGGGTTCAGGGACATGACACGGATCGCCGCCGGCCACCCCGGCATCTGGCCCGACGTCGTCGCCGAGAACCGCGACGCCATCTGTTCAGCCCTCGACCGGCTGTCGGCGAGCCTCGACAAGCTGCGCGCCATTGTCGCCGGCGGAGATCGGGACGGGCTCCTTGAACTTCTCCAGCGCGCCAGGGAGGCACGGGTCAACCTCCCTTCGGGAGCACCGTCGCTCGGGCATGCCAGCGAGGTGCGCGTGCCTGTTCCGGACCGCCCGGGAGTGATCGCAGAGGTGAGCACGCTTCTCGGCGGGCTCGGGGTCAACATATTCGACGTCGAGATCGCCCACTCGGTCGAAGGGGACCGGGGCGTGCTGGTGCTGATAGTGGACGCCGGGACGGAGGATGTCGTCCGCAAGGCCCTCACCGATCGGGGCTACAAAGCGTCCGTACAAAGGCTCGAGCCATGAGCGGCCGCAACGGCGCAGGGGTACCAACGAGACGAGTACCAGGGAGACAGGTACGAGGGAGACGGGTGCCAACGAGCCGAGCACCGAGGAGACGAAGCTGAGCAACCACGACGTAGCGAGCCCGGGTGGCGCGCCGAAAGAGCTGATCGTCGGGCCCGCGGGCGGCAGGGCGCTCACGGGCCGGCTCCGCGCGCCAGGCGACAAGTCGATCTCGCACAGGGCGCTGCTGATTTCCGCCCGGGCTGAGGGCCGTTCACGGATCCGGGGGCTGTCGAACGGCCAGGACGTGCGCCACACGCTCGAGGCCGTGGTGGCGCTCGGCGCGGGGGTGGAGCGCAGTGGGGGAGACCTCTACGTGGACGGTGGGGCCGGCCGCTTGCACGAACCGGAGGCCATCGTTGACGTGGGCAATTCCGGCACCGGCATCCGCCTCCTGGCCGGTTTTGTCTCCACCGTCGATGGCCTTTGTGTGCTCCAGGGCGACTCGTCGATCGCGCAACGGCCGATGGACCGGGTAGCCGTGCCGCTCAGGCTGATGGGGGCGCACGTCGATGGCCGCCAAGGGGGCCGTTTCCCTCCGCTGGCTGTCCGGGGCGGACACCTTCACGGCATCGAGTACACGCTCCCGGTGCCAAGCGCCCAGGTTAAGTCGGCCATACTTTTTGCCGGTCTCGGGGCGACAGGCCCGACAACGGTTCATGAAACTGTGCCGACACGTGCCCACACCGAGGAAATGTTCGCCGCCGCGGGCGCGGACATCGAGGTGCACCCCGAAGGGGCTGGGACCAGCGTGGTCCTACGGCCGAGCGCGCTCCAGGCAACCGACATCGACGTCCCCGCCGACCCTTCTCAAGCCGCCTTCTGGGTGGTCGCTGCCTGCATCACACCTGGGAGCGACCTCGTCCTTGAGCGCGTGTACGTCGGTCGGGGCCGAGCCGGCTTCATCGACGTCTTGGTGCGCATGGGGGCGCGGATTGAGCTGGTGAACGAGGACACTGTTCGCCACACCGCCGACATCCACGTTCAGGCCGGCCCCTTGGTGGCCACCGACGTGGGGGGCGCCGAGGTGGCGTCGCTTATCGACGAGATACCTGTTCTGTCGGTGGCGGCGGCTTTCGCCGAGGGTACGACCCGCTTTTCGGGAGCATCGGAGCTCCGCGTGAAAGAAACCGACCGGGTCGCGACCACCGTCGAGCTCCTCGCGGCGCTCGGGGTCGTCGCCGAGCCCGCCCCCGACGGCCTGAGCGTGCGGGGCAATGGGGCGAGCCTGCTCAGTGGTGGTACGGTCAACTCGTACGGCGACCACCGCATAGCGATGGCAGGTGCGGTGGCCGCGCTGGGCGCCCGTGGCGCAGTGAGGGTTCAGGGATGGGACGCAACGGCGACCAGCTACCCGAGCTTTGAGGAGGACATGCAGCAGTGCCTCAGTTGACCCCGCCCGAGATGAACCAGGCCGGCAACAATGTCCCCACCCGCAATGTCCCGAGCCACAGTGTCCCGAGCCACAGTGTCCCCAGCCACAGTCTCCCCACCCGCAATGTCCCGAGCCACAACGTGATCGCCATCGACGGCCCCGCAGGGTCGGGTAAATCGACCGTTGCACGGGCGGTTGCGGCGAAGCTCGGCATGCCTTACCTGGACACGGGTGCGATGTACCGGGCCGTAGCTTTCACCGCCATGCGCCGGGGCGTCGACCCCGACGACGCGGAGGTGGTGGCAAGGCTCGCGGCAGACATGCAGCTCGAAGTCGACGAGCGCGTCCTCGTGGATGGGGTGGACGCAACTATCGAGATCCGCAGCCCCGAAGTGACCCGCGCTGTCAGCGTCGTGGCCATCAACCCCGCGGTCCGCAAGGAGCTCGTCCGGCGCCAGCGAGAGTGGGCGGACGCAAAGGGCTCCGGTGTTATCGAGGGCCGGGACATCGGCACGGTCGTATTCCCCGACGCCCCGGTGAAGGTCTTCATGACAGCCAGCGACGAGGAGCGCGCCCAGCGCCGCACCCAGGAAATGCTGGACATGCACTACGACGAGGTCGCAGCAGACATCGCCCGTCGCGACCACATCGACTCGACCCGCCCGTACGCACCGCTCGCCGTGGCACCCGACGCGGTCCTCGTCGACACCACCTCGAGCACAGTCGAAGAAGTTGTCGAGCTCGTGCTCCAGCTGGCGACCAAGGCCGGCCTCGCCTAAAGCTCTTGTGTAGGTAGAGCTGCTTAGGTCGACGGGCGAAGACCGCACGTCTGGAGACGAGCTCGCCTGACGGAACGAGACTCGTCTCGCAGAACGCACGGTTCGCCCTATTACTAATTATGCAGTGAGCACAATGAAAATCCAAGCGGTGAGGCTCACCGAGCACGCGGGACTTTGAGCGCTTTGGGTGAGACGGAGAGCGGTCCCAAGTCGGGGTGTGAGCGCCGAGGGGGTTTCTCGGCGTAGTCCCGCGCGTGGTCCCGGGCGTGGTCTCGGGCTTCTCGGCGTGGTCCGGGTTTCTCGGGATCTTCTCGCACTTCTGGGCGTTGCTGGAAGCGATATTCGGGCTTGGGGAACGCCACGAAAGCCCGAACCACACCGAGAACTCAACCATACTCCCGTTATCCGGACGTTATCCGGACGTTATCTGGCTCCGGCCAGTCGTTGGGCTTCGTCGAACAGAAGCTGAAGCTCGGAATGCAGCCGCTCGGTCAGCTCGTCGATCGCACGTTTGGGAACGCGGCCCGACCCCGACGCAGGAGGCGGCCATATCGGCCTCCCGACAATCAGCGCTGTCTTCGAGGGGCGGACCCAGGAGGAGCCCACCGGCATGGAACGCTCACTCCCGCCGATGCCGACCGGCACGATCGGGACGTTGGCGCGAAGGGCGACAAAGGCCGGCCCCCGCAATAGCTCTTGGACTGTAGGGCCGGAACGGCGGCCCCCCTCCGGGAAGAGGACAACGGGTTCGCCAGCGGCGAGCGCCCGCTCACAAATCTGGAGCGCCACACGGTCCGGTGTCCCTCGCCGGACGGGGAAACTGCCGAGCGAGCTGAAGACCTTTGCGAGCCAACCGACCGAGAAGACCCCTTCTTTCGCCATGAAACGTATGCGGCGGCTCGTTATGCGGGCCGTAAGGAACGTGTCGATGTTGGAGCGGTGCACCGGGGCAACGACATAAGGGGTCGTCTGGGGGAGGTTCTCTCTACCGACGACCGTTGGCCGCCAAAGGAGCGACCCTGGCAGGAAGACGATGGACCACGCAATCCTGTACCACGCCAGCTCGAGCCTCGTAGGAGGCCGCACTGCGAGCTCCGCAGCGGGGGGCTCGCGCTCTGCACCGGGCGGCTCGGGCTCCGAAGTCGCGGCCATCGGAGCCACGGTACCCGGCAAAGACGAGCGAGCAGCGACAAGGCCAACCTTGCCAACTCGCTGGCTATGCGGATTGCGGGCTCCTAATGGCTCCTAATGGACGGTGAGGTAAGTGCCGACCAAGTAGGCGTGAGAGCGGGGATGGACCAAGCGGTGGTTGGCGAGCGGTACGAGGACCTTCTGGCTCGTCAAAGAGGGGACTACACGAGCGCGCTGCTGGGCGGTTTCCGCCGACTGCGCTGGTCCGCAGACCGCCTCGCCGCTGAGAGGCAAAAGCGCCTGAGGGAGCTGCTGAGCTGGTCGGTAGAGCGCTCTGCGTTC
>DATKHZ010000556.1:0-2776 GCA_035509995.1 Acidimicrobiales bacterium
GCACCAGGCCGTTCGTTGGTGGTGAACGTCTGGCACCGGGCGTTGTTGGTACGCGCACCGAGGCCGAGCTCCGACGGGAATATCGACCAAGACCGCGCCGTTGCCACGTAACGACAGGGCTATGTTCGGTGAGCAGGGGCACGGCTCACAAGGAGGCAGCGATGCCGGCAGTAACGGTTGAGGACATCTTGGTACTCCCACGCATACCTACGCCGGGCGCGGCCGGCGCCCAGGGGCGCCCCGTGCGGTCGGTCACGACGGCTCCCAACGGTTTGGAAGGAGAGGGCTTCCCCGTCCGGAGGGCTTTTGCGGGCGTGCCTATTTCTGAACTGGACCCGTTTGTCCACATGGACCAGATGGGCGAGGTCGATTACGGCCCCGGGGAGCCCAAAGGGACGCCCTGGCACCCCCACCGGGGGTTCGAAACCGTGACGTACATCATCGACGGGATTTTCGTGCACCAGGACTCAAACGGTGGAGGCGGGCGCATCACCGACGGGGACACCCAATGGATGACTGCTGGTGCGGGGATCCTGCACATCGAAGCGCCCCCCGAGTCTCTCGTGCTCTCCGGTGGCCTTTTCCACGGTATCCAGTTGTGGGTCAACCTGCCCCGCGCGAACAAGTGGGAGCACCCTCGCTACCAGGACATACGTGGACGGGAGGAGACGTTGCTTACGACCGAGGACGGGGGTGCTCTGGTGCGAGTGATCGCCGGTGAAGTGGCTGGCTACGACGGGCCGGGTTCGACGTTCACTCCGATCACCCTTGTCCATGCCACGGTCAGCCCTACAGCCCAACTCAGGCTGCCGTGGCGGCCGGACTTCAACGCTCTTGTGTACGTCCTCGCGGGGGAGGGCTACGCCGGCGAGCAACTTGCGCCCGTTCGTACGGGGCAACTCGTTGTCTTTGGCCCGGGTGACTACCTGCAGATCGGGGCCGCACGGTCTCAGGAGAGCGCAAGTCCTAACTTGGAGGTGCTCGTGCTCGGGGGCCTCCCGATCCGCGAACCGGTCGTCCATTACGGGCCGTTCGTCATGAACACCAAAGAGGAGATCGCTCAGGCGATGCAGGACTACCAAGCCGGGCGCCTCGGGAAGATCCCTGCCGAGGCGATGCCACACCGTCACCCGTCTGACGTCGAGTTGCCCACCGCGGCCGACAAGGACTGACGCTCTCTCCGCCTTTCGGTTTTTTCGCCGGATCCCGTACCCCAGGGCGCTCCCACCGTCCTGGACAGCGGCAATTGCCACTCAGAGTGTGCAAACCTCGCTCAACGCGTTGACAAGGTGCGAGGTGGCCCTTACTTTGTAGAACGTAAGAAGTTAGGTACGCGACGGGCGCGCCGCACCCCCCGCATGGAGGTGGGCCGAGTAGTGGCTGGTGACGAAGAGCTTTCCACGCACGGAATCCGCCGCGGCGACCGCCGCCTGATGGCCGAGATGAACCGCAACCTCGTTTTCAACGTCCTGCGGACCGGTGCCGTATCTCGCGCTGACGTTGTGAGGACGACCGGCCTGAGCCCAGCGACTGTTTCTGCCATCGTGTCCGAGCTGATCGAAAGCGGCTTGGTCAACGACATGGGCCAAGGCAAGTCCAGGGGTGGGCGGCCACCTCTCGTGTTGCGTATCAACGATGAACGTAACTACGCAGTCGGGCTCAAAATAATGAGGCGCGGCGTCTTTATCGTGGTGACCGACATCAGGGCGGAGGTGCTCTACTCGGAAATGGTGGAGCTGGACTGGGGCCCAGTGACCGATGACAGGACTTTGAGCCCCCGAGGAGCACACGACGCAGGCTCGGTGCTCGAGCGGATCTGCCTCGCAATAGAGGAAGCTGCCGACCGCGCCGGCGTGGGCATGGGCAAAGTTGTTGGGATAGGCATAGGTCTTTCGGGCCTTATCGAGCCGGGGACCGGGACTTGCAGGTATACGCCGCTCTTCGGGTGGACGGACGTGCAGGTGGCCGGCCCCATCGCCAAACGCTTGGACCGCCCGGTACTCGTGGAGAACGACTGCAACGCCCTGACGGTCGCGGAGCAGTGGTTCGGGCGGGGCCATGGGATGGACGATTTCGTGGTCGTCGCGGTCGGCGAAGGCGTGGGTGCCGGGATCGTCATCGACGGCAACCTCTACCGCGGCGCCGACGGTGCCGCGGGCGAGATCGGCCACTTGCCGGTCGCAGGGGCGACGCGGCCATGCAGCTGCGGGCGCTACGGGTGCCTCGAGGCTGTGAGCTCCGACCATGCGGTCCTGGAGTACGTGCAGGACGCCATCGCCGAGGGCGAGAAGAGCTCGCTTTCCAGTACGGGCCCGTCCAACATGACGGTCGAGGCGGTGCGCATCGCGGCAGAGGCAGGAGATGCGGTGGCGACAGCCGCGCTGCAACGTGCCGGCCACATGCTTGGGTTGGGGATCGCCGCGTTGGTTAACTTGCTGAACCCGAGGTTGGTAATTCTTTCTGGCCAAGGGGCCCTGGCCGGGCCGTTCTTGGAGGCCGTCTTTTCATCGCTCCGAGAGCATTGCTTTGCCGGTATCGGACGAAATGTGGATTTTCTTGTCGGTTCAGTAGACGATGTTGCTTGGGCCAGAGGGGCGGCGTGCCTGGTGTTGGGCGAATTGTTCAGCTCGCCGGTCCACCGCTCAGTTGAGCTTGCGCCGCGCCGGCCCAGGCGGGCGGTACTGATGAGCACTTGACATTGGGGCAACAGACGGTCAGTATCGTGAGAGTGGGCGTGCGGCGCGGATTTCTATTAGTCGGCACTTCCATTTCGGCG
>DATKHZ010000557.1:0-3955 GCA_035509995.1 Acidimicrobiales bacterium
GAGCACGAGGTCGCCCACGCCTTGATGGCCGTGAGGAAAGGCGAGGCGGCTGCTGCAGTGTTCTGCCGGCCCGCGAGCGTTTCCCAGATCGCACGCATCGCTCACGGAGGCGAGCGGATGCCGCCGAAGACGACATTTTTCTGGCCGAAGCCACGCACCGGCATGGTCATGAGGGACTTCTGATCCTCTCGGCAGGCGCTCAGCCACGTCGAGCGTCGAAAAAGTTGCGGGGTTGGGCCATCTCGGGATGGTTCGACGCATCTCGGCGTGCCGCGGGCAACAGATACCCATCCGTTCACGCCCGGAAATGCCCGACCACACCCGGAAACGCCTGACCACGCACGGAAACGCCTGAGCACGCACGGAAAACCCGTGCGGAGGCAGAAGCCGTGCTGGGATATCGCCTAAAGCCTCAGGTTGCCCTCATGTTGTTTTCATGTCGGGGACGGATGCTCGTGGTTGCTGAGCCGCGGGCCCAACCACGTCCCGGGAGCAAGGAGATGAGCTCAAGATGAGCAATGACAACAAGGATGCCGACCTCTATCCCTTCACCCCTCCTCCTCCGCCTCCCGGTTTTGAGGCTCGCAAGCCTCGGCGGTCGCGGCTGACAAAGACGGCTGCCGGCCTCGCTGTGATCCTTGGCGCAGGCGCAGGTGCGGCGGCGGTTGCTTCTGCGACGACCTCCTCGAGCTCGGCCCCGGCCGCGGCCAGCTCATCCACGACTACCACAACACCTTCGACGGCGCCCGGCCGGGTGCACCGTGGCTTCTTTGGTGGCCCCGTCGGCCAGGGAGGCCCGGCCGCGTTCGGCCCCTTCGCAGGAAAGGCCGCCAATGGCGGCATCGGCGGAGGCTTCCGGGGGCCCGGTGGCTTTGGCGGCATGGGCGCCATTGGCGGTGTGTTTGGCCCTGACGGGGTCATCCACGGGACCTACACCCTCAAAGGACCGAACGGCGACTACGAGACGATCGACACACGGTACGGCACAGCCGGGACAGTGACTGCGGGTTCGATAACCGTCACAAGCGCTGACGGGACCAGCGAAACGTACACCGTCGATTCGTCCACGGTCGTCGACGCCGACTCGAGCGGGATCACATCTGTGAACACCGGCGACATGGTGAGCATTACGGCGACCGTTAGCGGCGACACCGTTACGGCTCAAACCGTTATCGACCTGACCCAGGTACAGGCCAACCGCAAGTCCTGGGCGCCCGGCGGCCCGGGCGCGAGCCCCTCGGCAAGCCCGACCACCACGCCTAATACAGACCCGCCTGCCGCCTGAGGCGGCCGCCGCGGAGGGCGTCGACTTAGCTGCGCCGGGTTAACAGTGCTTAGGTGGCTCAGCCACGCCGGCATGATCTTAACCGGGCGATAGCCTCCCACCATGAGCCACGACATGAAAGCTGAAACGATCACCATCGCCGGCCATGGCGGTGACCCGATCGAGGCCTACCTGGCGCAACCCCTAGGGCGTGGGCCGTTCGGGGGGGTTGTCGTCATTCACCACATGCCCGGTTACGACCGGAGCACCAAAGAGATCGCCCGCCGTTTTGCGGATGAGGGCTATATCGCCCTACTGCCGAACCTCTACAGCCGTGAGGCACCCGGGGCCAGCCCGGACGATGCGGCCGCCACCGCGCGCGCCCGGGGCGGCGTGCCAGACGAGCGCCTTGTCGGCGATGTTGACGGGGCCGGCAAGCATATAAAGTCCCTTGCGTCCTCAAACGGCAAGATCGGCACGATCGGCTATTGCTCCGGCGGGCGTCAGAGCTTCCTTGCGGCGTGCTCGTTGCAACTCGACGCCGCCGTCGACTGCTACGGTGCCGCCGTCGTGAACCCGCTCCCCGAAGGCTCCCCCGTCAAGATGAGCCCGTTGGTAGGCATGGTCAAGGACCTGTCCTGCCCGCTGCTCGGCCTGTTCGGCGAAGATGACCAGCACCCCTCACCCGAGGAGGTGGCCGTACTGGAAAAGCACCTTGTCGAGCACGGAAAGACCTACGAGTTCCACTCGTACCCCGGAGCTGGGCACGCTTTTTTCTGCGTGGACCGCCCTTCTTTCCGCCCTGAGGCTGCAAAGGACGGATGGGAAAAGATCGACCACTTCTTCGGCCAGTACCTGGCCTCGTGAGGACAGCTCCATGTGCACTTACGAAACCGAGCACGTACCGATAAGCGGCAGTGGCAAGGGGCCCTCGGGATGGTTCTCTTTATCGGCGGCGACCGTCTACTTCGACCACCCGGTGCACGCGCCTGCTGAGCACACCTTGAACGTGGACTTCTTGAACCCTGAGCAGGGCCCTTCCGCACGCGTGGCAGTCGAGCTCGACCCCGCGTCAGCACTTGCTCTTGCTCGGGCAATCCTCGCTGCAGTCGAGACGGCCGAGGCGTTCACCGGGACAGCCGCCCACCAAGGCCCGAGGGGTCTCTCAGGAGAAGCTCAGGTTTCCCTCAGCGGAGCGTGAGGGAACTGCGCAATATTGACTAATGGGACAAAGCAGTACCTTCGGGCGCACTTCGAAGCGGTTGGCCGGTTTCCTCCTTAACTACCTCGGGCCACTGCCGACATAGAAAGCCGGAGGGGAATGTTTTCCCCACCATTCTCCCTGAGCCAGCCAGAGCCACCCCCCTCTCTCGGTTCTCAGGTGAGGATGGGCCGCCTGCCAGCGGGTCCCTCGCCCGCAGGCAGGCGGTCTTTACGTTAAAGCCAACCGAACCGTTGCAACCTGGCAAGGACGTCTTTGGCAAGCAGGTCGCCGCCTGCACGTGTGATGTGGACGCCATCTGGTGCCCTGAGTGCCACGACGGCTCCGGCTGGCCCGATCAATGCCCCTCTGTATTGGCCTTGTGGGCCGCCCAGCACCCTCCAGGATGCCAAGTAACTGGCGTCAAGCCGATGAGCGATGGCCTCGGCCCTGTAGACGCCGTTCAGGGCGGCCATATCCGAGGAGAAGCTCGGGCTCTCCATCGGAGGCATCCCAACCCAGAGCAACCTGGCTCCTGCGCTAGCAGCCTCTTCCATCATCTTGGCAACCCGAGTGCCATAAAACGCCGCCCATCCGGGCGAGCCAAACGCTAGGAAGCGGTTGGAGGTATAGAAGCTCTCCACGTCGTTCGCGCCAAGGAACACGATCACGGTCCTCGGGTGGTACAGGCGAAGGTCGACCGAGAGTTGGGCTGGCCAGTCGTAATAGGACGGCTCGGCCAAGCCGGTGTCGCCCAGGGCAGCGTCAATAAGCCGGTGCCGGCTCCCGGACAGCTCATCGGTCAGCCCCCAGCCGAGATCGATCCCGAGGGAGTCGCCAACTTCAAGGAGCGGGCCAGCCGGCGGCGGCACTGTCGTCGTCGGTGCCGGCGCGCTAAACGCTGTCGTAGGTGCCGGCGCGGTAAACGCCAAGCCTACGAGGACGACCGCAGCCAGGGCCTTGAGGGCACTACCAGGCACGGCCCGCCCTGAGGGCACTACCAGGCACGGCCCGCCCCGCGGGTCTGGTGAGCGGGGCATCCTCTGCTTAAACGAAAAGACCCAAAACCGGTTGCGGGGGAACCCTTCCCACGTGTAGCCTGTTCATGGAAGCGCTTACAAGTGTTTACCGTGCTGCAACATAACTGTTGCTTTCGTGAAACCTTGGGCCGGTAAGTTACGAAGTGCCCCGCAGGATGCAGGGCAAGCCACCAGGGAACCCTCGCCCCTGGACCGGGCCGGTCACGAGCCCTCGCCCCCCTTCCGGGGCTCGTGACCGGTGCCGGGCAAATGCGGAGATCGTCCGCTCCTCGATTGGACATTTCGTTTACATTGCCAGAGCGCAGACGGCGCCCGTCGGGGCACTAGGTCACGGTGTTCAGCGGTCCGGGAGCCAGCGGTGCTCCGGCTCTTCGTGGTGCGCGCCAGTCTGAGGAGAGCCGCAGGAAGCGCGCTGCCATCACTAGGCCACCGATCCCGCTGAAAAGCAGC
>DATKHZ010000558.1:0-2436 GCA_035509995.1 Acidimicrobiales bacterium
CGGCCTGCCTTCTTTGCGGCGTAGAGCGCTCGGAAGGATTACCAAGGCCTGAGCTTGCCGAGGCGGCTCACGCCAAGGAGTATGGCGAATGCCACGGCGAGTTGGACGAGCGCCAAGACCTTCGCTTGCTCATGCGAGCCATAGAAGACGGCGTTGTAGAGCGCTATCGGCACCGTCGTCGCCATTGGCACCGAGGCCCCGACGATCATGGTCGCTCCGAAGTCACCCAAAGCACGGCCGAACGCCATGGCGACACCTGCGACGAGCCCGCGACGAGCCAGCGGCAGCGTCACGAGCAGCGTGGTGCGCCATCGCGACAGCCCCATAGCGCGCCCGACTTCCTCGAAGCGGGGGTCGACGCCGGCGATCGCCGTTCGTGAGAAGCGCAGGCAGTAGGGGAAAGACTCGATGATCTGCGCGATGACGATCCCGTTGAACGTGAAAGTGAGCGGGTGGCCGAAGAGACGCACCTCGGCATCGCGGATGGGCCCGGGACCTCCCATTTGGGTGAGGAGGTACCACCCCACGACGGTGGGCGGGAGCGCCATAGGCAGGCTGCATACGGTCTCGATCGCGTCGCGCCCAGGGAAGCGGCCTTTCGCGAGAAGGAACCCAAGCGCACTGCCGACGAGGGCGACGACGATCGTCGCCTCGAAGGCCGCGTGCAGGGAAACCGACAGCGGGCTCCAAACCCAAGGCGGTATACCGAGCCCGTTCAGCCAGGAGCGTGGGACCAGCCCGGTCACACTTGTCCGGTGCTCTCCGGCGCCCCCGGCGGAGCCCCTCGGCCTTCGGGTCGCTCGACGACGCGCGTCCCCGTCACCCGCCCGTGGTTGTAGGCGACTATGACGTCGCCGAGCTCCTCTGCCTCCTCGGCATCGTGGGTCACCAACACCGCCGGGACACGCGACGAGATGATCATCCCTCGGATCAGCTTTCTCAGCTCGTGGCGCACTTCGGAGTCGAGCGCCGACAGCGGCTCGTCGAGCAGCAAGAGCGCCGGGTCTCCGGCGAGCCCACGTGCCAGCGCGACTCGCTGGCGCTGGCCACCCGAGAGGGAACCCGGACGGCGGTCGGCGAACTCCACTGCTCCGACCCGTTCGAGCCAAGAACGGGCGACCGCGCGCCGCTCCCTGCGCCCGCTGGCCTGACGGACGGCGAGTGCCACGTTGTCAAGAGCAGAACGGTGCGGCAATAGCAGCCCGTCCTGGAAGACCATGCCGATGCGACGCTTTTGGGCGGTGACGTAGGTACGGCGCGCACAGTCGGTTACGACATGACCGTTTATCGCGATGGTCCCAACGTCGGGACGGATGAGGCCTGCGATGAGCGCGAGCGTCAACGACTTCCCTGCACCTGATGGGCCGAACAGTACCGACATCCCTGACTCCAAGGTGAACGCAACGTCGAGTTCGAACTCGCCAATCTGACGAGCAACCGCGAGCTCTAGTGCGGGGGTCATGCCCGGCTACGACCTAGCAGCCCGACGCCGGTCATGGCGATGATGGCCACCAAGACCAGGATCAGCAACATCGTGTCCCGCTCGGGTGTGGTGAACGAGTCGAGGATTGCTAGCGACAGCGTGCGCGTTTTGCCGTTGATGTCCCCACCGACCATGAGCGTGGCCCCGTATTCACCGAGGGCACGTGCGAACCCGATCGTGAGCCCGGCCGCGATCCCGCGTCGAGCAAGCGGAAGGGTGACCTGGAGCGCGACCCGCCAATTAGGCAGGCCCATCGTCCGCGCAGCCTGCTCGAACAAAGGGCCCACCCCTTCTATGGCAGTGCGCGCGGCCCGTAGGCAGAACGGGTAGGCCGCCACCGCCGCGGCAATTATGCACCCCGATGTGTTGTAGACGAACACATGGCCGGTCACGCGGGTCAAGAACCCCCCCGCACTGGTGCCCGGTGACAGCACCTCGAGCAGGTAGTAGCCGACGACCGTAGGCGGGAGGATGATCGGGAGGCTCCCGATCGTTTCGAGCAGGTCCCGGCCCGGGAAGCGGCCCTTGGCAAGCACGTACCCCGAGGCGGTGCCCACGATCCCCGCGATCACCCCCGCAGCAAATGTGACGCGCAACGAAAGCAGGAACGGGCCTGAAACGATATCCCAATAGGCGATGTAGCCGGCCAGGAGATGGGCGGCGCCGAACCCGAGCCCAAAGCCCAGCAGCACGACGACCAAGATGACGGCAGCCTTTTGCTTGTTGTCGAGGTCTTGCCCGGTGTTGCGCTCCCGCTTCACTCGTGGAGGTTGTGCTTCAGCTAGCTGATCGGGTCATATCCGAAGGCGGCCAACACGGCCTGCCCTTTCACAGAAAGCAAGTACTGAATGAACGCAACGGCAGATTTACCATCCGCGGTGGTGAGGTCGGTGGCCGCGCTCTGACCCTGGTCGTCGTTTTCGGCGACAACCCATTGTCTTATCGGCTGGTAA
>DATKHZ010000559.1:0-2684 GCA_035509995.1 Acidimicrobiales bacterium
ATCGGGGTAGCGACCCCGGGCGCGGTCCGGGCCTTGATCACTCAGCTCCTGGGCGCCGGTGCGGAGCCGAGCACGCTCGCAGTGCACTTTCACGACACGTACGGGCAGGCGCTGGTCAACACCGTGGAGGCGCTGCGTTGCGGGCTGACTACTGTCGACGCCTCGGCGGGCGGGCTCGGAGGGTGCCCTTTTGCCAAGAGCGCCAGCGGGAACCTGGCCACCGAGGACCTCGTGTTCCTGCTCGACGGCCTTGGCGTCAACACCGGTGTTGACCTCGCGGCGCTGGCCCGCACGAGCCTTTGGCTGGCCGGCCGTCTCGGCCGGCCGAGCCCCAGCCGGACCGTGCAGGCCTTGGCGAGGGGGTTTGAGCTTGAATGATAAAGAAAGGGGCAAGTTGTGAGCACCCTCAATAGCGCCAGCTTTCTCTCGGACGAGCAAGCGCAACTGCGCGCCACCGTCGAGAGCTTCGCCCGCGAAGAGGTGGCGCCCGTCATCGGCGACCTGTATGCGCGGGAGGAGTTCCCTTACGCGATCGTGGCCAAGATGGGAGAGATGGGCCTGTTCGGCCTGCCTTTCCCCGAGGAATACGGAGGAGGGGGCAATAGCCACTTGGCGCTGTGCCTCGCCGTCGAAGAGCTAGCGCGCGTCGACTCATCGGTGGCGATCACGCTGGCGGCAGCGGTGGGCCTGGGTACGACACCCATTTACCGCTATGGCAGCGAGGAGCAAAAACAGCGTTGGCTGCCCCCGCTGTGCCGCGGGGAACAGCTCGCCGCCTTCGGGCTGACCGAGCCTAGCGGGGGTTCGGATGCGGCTGCCGTCGCGACCAAAGCCCGGCGCGACGGGGCAGAGTGGGTGATCAACGGCACGAAAGCCTTTATTACCAACGGGGGCACGCAAATTACCAGCTTCGTCACAGTGGCGGCGGTAACTGGCGAACCCGTCAACGAGCGGCCACAAATCTCGGCGATCGTTGTGCCTGTGGGCACACCCGGGTTTCGTGTCTCGAAGAAGTATTCCAAGGTGGGCTGGTTAGCATCCGACACGAGGGAGCTTTCCTTCTCGGACTGCCGCGTGCCCGTCGACCACTTGCTCGGCGACGAGGGGCGCGGTTACCCCCAGTTCCTAAGCGTGTTAGACGAGGGCCGTATCGCGGTCGCCGCCTTGTCCGTCGGCCTTGCCCAGGGCTGCATAGACGAGTGCTTGAGCTACGTAGGCAGGCGCGAGGTCTCGGGCCACAAGATCGGCGAGTACCAGGCGCTGCAGTTCAAGTTGGCGGACATGGAGGCGAGGACGCACGCAGCCCGGCTCACTTGGTACGACGCCGCCGCCCGCCTGGGGGCCGGGAAGCCGTTCAAGAAGGAGGCTGCAATCGCCAAGCTCATAGCCTCGGATGCCGCAATGTTGAACGCGCGGGAGGCGACCCAGATCTTCGGGGGCTACGGCTTCCTGAACGAGACGCCCGTAGGCCGTTTCTACCGCGACGCCAAGATCCTTGAGATCGGGGAAGGAACCTCGGAGATCCAACGTATGATCATCGCCCGCCAGCTCGGCTTGCCGGCCCATCTCTAAACGCGGCTGTTCCGGAAGCGAGGGCCGAGGGGCCAGTTGCAGACGGCAAGATCTACAATGGGCCAGGAGGATATTTTGTCTGGATCAGTGATCGTTTCAGGCGCTCGTACGCCGATCGGCAAATTGTCGGGCGCCTTCAGCACTTTGGGCGCAACAGATCTGGGAGCGGTTGCGATCGCGGCTGCCCTGAAGCGGGCGGGGCTTGACCCGGGCCAAGTCGGCTACGTGTACATGGGCCAGATCCTGCAAGCAGGGCAGGGACAGCTAACCGCCCGCCAAGCGGCGGTGAAGGCGGGTATCCCTCTCACCACACCTGCCATTGCGGTGAACAAGTTATGCCTTTCGGGCCTGAACGCCATTTACCTCGCCGACCAGATGATCGCGGCCGGCGATGCTGACATAGTCGTGGCCGGAGGCATGGAATCCATGACCCGGGCGCCCTATCTGCTGCAAGACGCTCGTTCCGGGTACCGGTACGGCGATGGGGCGTTGGTGGACTCTATGCTCCTGGACGCCCTGACCTGTTCGCTTGACCACAAAAGTATGGGGCTGGCGACGGAGGAATACAACGTTAATGTCATCTCGCGCCAGCGCCAGGACGAATTCGCTGCCGCCTCGCATGAAAAAGCCGCGACCGCTGTAAAGAACGGCATCTTTGGCGAGGAGATTGCTCCGGTTACGGTCCCGCAACGACGGGGCGACCCGATCACTGTTGACGTTGACGAGGGGATCCGTCCCGGCACTACCCCTGAGTCCCTGGCCGGCCTCAAACCGGCCTTCTCTGCCGACGGGACCATTACCGCCGGCAACGCGTCGCAGATATCGGACGGGGCGGCCGCCGTCATCGTTACATCGCGGGCTACCGCGGAGAAATTGGGCCTCGCGCCGCTGGGTGAAATCGTCAGCTATGGCCAGGTCGCCGGGCCTACACCGTCGCTGCTGGAACAGCCGGCCAATGCCATCAACAAGGCACTGGCCAAGGCCGGGGGGATGAAGATCGGCGATATTGAGCTCATCGAGATCAACGAGGCCTTTGCGGCAGTGGCGCTGGCGTCGATGGACGCCCTGAAGGTCGAGCCGGACAAGGTGAACGTCAACGGCGGCGCGATCGC
>DATKHZ010000560.1:0-4184 GCA_035509995.1 Acidimicrobiales bacterium
GCTGGGGATCAGCCACCGGCTCTTCCTCTCGCCGATGTCTTGGCCCACTGCTGACGGTAGGAGTCGGCCGTTCCCTCCGCGTTCCCTGGGCGACGCTCGGTTATCTGGCCGCCGTTAAGCGCGACGACCGCTGCGACCAGAAGGGCTGACCGGCCCGCTCGTACAGGTCCGCAGCGAGGTCGAAGTGCCGGCGGGCGCCAGATCGGTCCCCGTCCACCATGGAGACGCTTCCGGCGGCCGACTCGGCCATCGCCTGCCACGCCGAGCTCGCGAAATATCCGGCCACTCGAGCGGCGGCCTCGCAGTAGTCGCGGGCGTTGTCGCCGTCTCCGAGCATGGCGAACGCTTCGGCCGCGACCGGGTTGAGCAGGGCGCTGCAAGTCGGACAGTCCCCGTAGCGGGCACTGGCAGCGGCGGCGGCCTGGACCGCGTAGACCGCCTTGGCCGGCTCACCACACTCGACGGCGGCGAACGCCGCCGTGGCCTGGATGCGGCCCCACAGATGGCTGGCCATGGCCGACACCGTGGCGATCCCCGCGGCCTTTCGGAGGTAGGCCTCCACTTCGTCGTAGCTTCCTCGGCAGGCGGCTAGCTCGGCTCGCCGCTGCCAGGCCAAAGCCCCCGAGCGCGAACCGAGCGAATCGTGCAATTCGCAGCTTCGCTCCAAGCAGCCGCCGCTCTCTTCGAAGCGGGCCTGGAGAAGCAGCGACTCACCGAGCAGGCACCAGGCGAAGGCCTGGGCCCGCACCGCGCCGACGTCCTCGGCCCGGTCCAGGATCCGCCGGGCGTAGCCCTCGACCGATCCGGACAGGCCGTCACCATAAAGGTGGTATTGGCCGATGCAATGGTGAATGTCGAACACCCGGGCCAGCTGGGCGACATTCGCTTCATCGGCCGCCAGCCGTTCCAGTTCAGACTCGAGCCCTTCCTTCCACTCACCCTCGAAATGCGACACGATCGCTATCGCCTCTTGCGCGGCGGCCAGGTCGTCGGGTGTGCCCGATTCGATCGCTATTTGCCGGGCCTCCTCGGCGAACTGCCGGGCCGCCGGTACGCCGCCGGTCTCCCAGGCGAGGTTCGCTCTGGCCCGAAGTACACGACCCCGCTCTGCCCGGTCAGTGGTCCGCTGGTCGGCCGTCTCCAGGTGCGCGGCGGCGACATCGGGCCGGTGCTGCATCAGCCAGCCCTCGGCGCACTTCCGCTCGATCCGAGCTGCGTCCCCGCCTGTGGCGCCGGCGTCAAGAGCGTGTTCGAAAGCCTTGGCCGCCCCCGCCCCGTCGCCGGAGAGTACCCGAAGGTCACCAACCCGCTCCCACAACTCGGCGGTCAACTTCGGCTCCTCGCCCCGTCGAGCGTTGATCTCCTCCCGTAATCGCTGCACCCCGGCGCCCGGCTCGGTCCCGAGCTCGTTGTCGAGCACCTCGACCAAATAGTCGTACTGGCGCAGGGCGTCCCCCCGGCGCCCGGCCAGCGCGTAAAGGCGCATCAACGCCGTGTGGCTGTCTTCCCTAGTCGGCTCGGCTGCCACCAGCAGCCGCGCGGCCTCGGTGGCACCCGCGACGTCACCGGCCGACCCCAACAGGTCGGACAACTCCGCCAGACCCGCCAGATACTCCTCGTGAAGCTCCCGACGGGGCCCGCTGGTCCATTCTTCGTAAGGGTCGTCGGGCAGCAGCTCACCGCCAAATATGCCGAGAGCCCGTCGGTAGGCGTCGGCGTCGCCAGCGCGCCGGGCCGCGGCCAACGACGACCGGAACAACTCGACGTCGACCACCAAGCCCTCCGTCGCCAGCGACACCGCGTCACCCACGAACTCGATCAGCCTGGCCGCGCCGTGCGACACGGCATCCAGTGCGCCACGCGCCTGGTAGATCGCCTTGCGCAGATTTGCTCCTGCTGGCGCCGCGTCCAGATCAGGCCACAACAACTCCATCAGCTGCTCGCGGTGGACGCGGTGACCAGGAGTCAACGCCAGGATAGTCACCAAGGCCGCCGGCTTTCGACGCCGCCACGCATCGACGCCCACCGCGGCATCGCCGACGCTGTCTCTGAACCCACCTAAGAGATCAATCCGAAGACGGCTCGACTGCACCCGACCTCCTCGACGTCGGCGACCATGACCCCACATCCGAGCCGCGCCCAAGGTGTACTCTGATGCTCAACTCGGCCCAACAACTCAGTCAAGCAGCCCGCTGGCGATATTCCCAATGCGCCGTTCAGCGAAGCTCGCGAGCCTACGACCTTGGACCGAATGACGGCATGAGCGACGCCGACGCCACCGCCGAGCGCGGTGACTAGCTGACTGCCTTCTTCAGCAGCGCCACCAGCTGCTTCTTGTCGGCAGCGGTCAGGTTGGTAACTGCATACGCACTTGGCCAGAAGTTGCCCTCGTCGAGTTTCGCGGCTTCCTGAAAGCCGATGGTGGCGTACCGCGCCTTGAACTTAGCGGCGCTCTGGAAGAACACCACTACCTTGCCATCAAGGTTTGTGTACGCCGGCATTCCATACCACGTCTTTGCCCCCAGAGTGGTGTGCCTTTTGACCAGCTCGTGCAGCGTTTCTGCTAACTCCTTGTCCGTACCGGACATCTCAGAAATCGCTGCAAGGCATGCCGCCTCCAGATCAGCGCCCGCCTTTGCGGCCTTGGCTTCGGCCACCGCCGCCCTCATCGCCGCTCTTTCCTCTTTGCCAAATGTGGCGCTCATCGAATTCCCCGTTCATGTGACCCGTTCTCCTGCGCGAATCGTAAGGGTACCAGAGCGGCAGGCTTCCAGGTTCCTGCCCGAATTGGTCAGGTTCCGTGGACCTTTCCCGACTTTGAAGAGCTGCCCACTCCGTCGCGCTTACGGCCGGAAGAGGTCCCCTCTCGGTGGCATAATGCCTATGTCATGTGAGGGAGACCGTACCGAGCAGGAGGGGGCGTCTTGGGCAAGTTTCTGAAGGTCGCGCTGGCGGTCCTCAGCGCGTTGGCGCTGGCCTTGCCGACCAGGGTAAACGCGGCGGCAGCCCTGGCTCCGGCGCATGTCCTCGAGGTTCGCTGGACCGCAGCAGCACTGTGGTACGAGGCAGGCACCAACGCCGGTAACAACTTTCCTGGTGAAGGCAACAACAAAACGTTTTCGATCGGTGGCCGGGTCGGGGTCGACATCGTGTGGCGGGAGAAGATCCGTCCAAACCAGGACCAGCCCCCGACTGAGTACGGTTTCACGCCCACCGTCCTGTACTCCTTCGCCCGCGTGGTCAACCAGACCGACGTGCCAGGCGTGAGCTGCGAAGGCTCGTTTAGCCCAGCTCTCACGCACGTGTACGGCACGAGCGAGAAAGTGCCCTTGATTTCCGGTGGCGCCACCGAGGGCTTCACCTACACGCTCGAGCCCATAAACATCTTCCAATGGCTGCCGACAGCTCCGGCCGGCACGATCTGTGCCCGCCCCCCCGGCGAACTGGACGGGTACGGCTGCAGTAATTGCAGTACGGCGTTTTCTCCCGACCTGCCGGTGCCCCCCTACTCGCCCAGCGACAACGAGGCGACCCTGCGCGAGATCGGGGCGCGCCTGATCGTCAACTGGAAGGACCCCAACCAGGCGAAGAGTTACACCTGGCAACAGGTCGGCCATTGGTCGACGCCGGAGCCGGGGGGAGCCAGCGCCGCGACCAACCATTCCCTCTGGTTTGGCTGTGTGTCCGTGCAGGAGGACCCGCCCGCCAACCTCCCGCCGCCCGTCGACCCGTTTACGCTAGGCGGTTACCGGGTGGGCGGTGTCCTGCAAGACCCAGGGGCACTGCCCCTTAACCCATGTTCGTCCCATCCCTCGGCTGGCCCGCCGCTTACCACGACGAGCGCACCAACGCCCTCCTGTCAGAAGCCAGGAACTGCCAAGGACGTCATCCAGACTGCTGTCCGCGACGACATGAACGCTGAACTTCAGGTCCTTGTCCGACGGACGGATCTCTCTGTCGGAAGCTACGACGTCAATGGCGGGCTGCCCGCGGCTGCAAAGGGCTACGAGGACGCAATGCTGGACGACTTTGACGAGCACGCTGGCCTCTGCATGGCCGTTTATCTGGCCACCTGGAAGTTCCGCGGAGGGGTCGGCGGGACGGGAAAAAGTCCGCAGCTTGTACAGGCGGAGGTCTCCCCGCCGCTAGCAACGCTTTTCCAACTCGAGCAGACTTTCCAGAAG
>DATKHZ010000561.1:0-2466 GCA_035509995.1 Acidimicrobiales bacterium
CTCAGCGACAGCCTCGCAAACGGCTGAGCCGAGGGCGCCGATTACGGAGTGGTTTTCCACCGTGACAACTGCTCGGAACCGCGAGCAATAGCGCACGACTGCCTGGCTGTCGAACGGCTTCAATGTCGGCACGTGCAGGACCGCGGCGCTCACCCCCGCTGTCGCGAGGATGTCGGCCGCCTCGAGGGCCCAGCTCGTCCCGATCCCGGTACCGATGAAGCCGATATCAGGCCCATCTCGCAGGAGCCTCGTGGCCCCCACGACGAACTCGAGGGACGGGTCGATGATCTCCGGCACCTGGCCTCTCAGGCCCCGGAGGTAGACGGGACCGGGCACATCGACCGCCGCACGCAGCGCAGAGGCGAGCTCCGTCGCGTCCATCGGGTCGATCACGGTCATGCCCGGGATGGCCCGCATTATGGCGAGGTCATCGTTGCCCTGGTGGCTTGCCCGGAACGGAGTCGTCATCCCGGGAAGGAAAGCGGCGATAACGGCCGTTCGATGCCCGGTGGAAAGCGCCATCTGGACCTGGTCGTTGGCACGGCGTGTGGCAAAGACGGAATATGTGGCAGCTACCGGTATAAAGCCCGTCTTCGCGAGGCCTCCGGCGATGCCCATCAAGTTTTGCTCAGCCATGCCCACCTGAAAAAAGCGGTCCGGGAACGCATGTGCGAACGGTGCTACGTCGGTGTACTTCGACAGGTCGGCGGAAACGACAACAAGCTCAGGCCGCTCGTGGCCGAGCTCAACCAGTGCCGCTGCGAAGGGCGCTTCGACAACGGGAGCTCCCGAAAGCGGCCGCGTGGCAGTGACTGCGCTGTCAGAGGTCAGAACTGCTTCCGTCAATTTTCGCTCCTTCTCAACAAAACCAGGTACCCGTTCTACTTGGACAGACGGACCTCGACGTCGTCTTGGGCCAGGAAATCCGCCGCCAAGGCCGCTCCGAGCCCGGGCCTGTCCGGAGCGCTAAGGCGGCCATTGGCCAAGTTCAAGGGGGAGTCGAGCACCTGGCGGTAATAGCCGTCCACGAACCCGCGGACCACCTCCACACCAATGCAGTTGGGCTGGGAGATAGCTAAGTGGAGGTTGGCCATCGCGGTGACCGGCCCGGTGCAGTCGTGTGGAGCGAACGAGAGGTGGTAGGTCGAGGCAAGGTCCGCAACCCTCTTGGCTTCGCTGAGGCCCCCCGTCCACGCCACGTCGACGAGCACTATGTGGGCCGCTTGGTGGCGCAGGACCTCGCGGAAAGCGAAGCGTGAGATCAGTCTTTCGCTGACAGCCTGAGGGACGCGAGTCTCACGTACCAGCCTCGCGAGGTCCTCGGCGCTGTCCGGCTGGCAGATGTCTTCCACCCAGAGGACGCCGATCGGCTCGAGCGCTCGGCAGATGCGGATGGCCATGTTGATGTCCCAACGGCTGTGACCTTCCACCAACAGCTCAAAGGAGGAGCCGACGCGGTCGCGGGCCCGCTCCAGCATGGAGAGCCCGCTGGCGAGGTCACCCAAGCTGAGATAGCTGCCGGCCGGGCCCATGGACGACCACCCGGCCGGCCCAGTCGACCCGCGAGGCGCCAATTGTGGGGCGAACCGGTCCCACGGCCAGACTTTCATCCCGATGTAGCCGAGGTCCCGCAGCTCCGTGGCGAGGTCTCCCGCGTCGTCGACGGCATGGTCCCAGTCGCGGTTCGGGCCGGCGTTCACGCATGTGTTGTAAGCCTGTACCGATGCCCGGTTCGCGCCACCCAGGAGCTGGTAGACAGGCACGCCCGTGACCTGGCCGAGAGCGTCCCAGAGAGCCACATCGAGGGCGGACAAAGCGCGCATCTCAGCTCCGGCAAAGCCGAAGAAGTTGGTGCACGAAAATAGCGCCGTCCATTGGCTCGATATGGCGCCCGCAGGTTGGCCAAGGAGCAAGTCGGCGGCAAAGTCGTGTATCACGTGCTCGACCGCGCCTGGTATGTAGTACGTCTCGCCGAGCCCGACGGCCCCGGTCGAGGTGTGGACGCGGGCCCATAGCAAGTTCGGCTGCGCTTTCCAGCGGATAGTTTCGATCGCTTCGACTGTCCCGAGGTCGCGGGCCCGGTCGCTGGCGGCGGGGCCGGCCAAGAGGTGGTCGCTCACCGCTGCCCGCAAACTGGGCCTGGCGAGCAGGTCCGCCTCCGGCCAGAGCGACGGAGCGTCCCGTTAGAGGAGAGAGCCACCGTTGACCTGCAGGACCGTACCGGTGACGAAGGCCGACTCGCTGCTCGCAAGATAAAGCACGCCCTGGGCGATGTCGTTCGGCTGGCCAAGCCGGCCAAGAAGAGTCCGCGCTGAGGCCGTCGCGCGTTCGGCATCACTCACTGCCTTGAGGGCGGGCGTGTCGATCGGACCGGGAGAGATGGCGTTTACCCGCACACCCAACGGCGAAACCTCGCGAGCCAACGACTTCGTGAAGCCGATAACGCCGGCCTTGGCTGCGGCGTAC
>DATKHZ010000562.1:0-2159 GCA_035509995.1 Acidimicrobiales bacterium
CGAGCTACGTCTCGGCGCTGTGGTGGTCCGACTGACCGCGGGGACGACTCGGACCAGTCTGGCCGTCGAAGAGGTGCTCAAACAAGCTGAGGTCGCCGAGGAGCGCCCCGGCTTATACCACGAGACGCATCTCTTCCCCGACGCCCGAAGCGAAGGTCGACCTCCTCCGGCCGCTACAAGGTCGCAAATCAACAGGAGAAGGGGGTCATCTGGCGGTAGCGCGGCGCGTCCCCAGTCGAGGAGCACGCCTTTTCGCCGTATGCGACGATGGTTGGGCCACAGATTGCCTCGGTCGAAGGACCATAGGGATCGGAGGGGCCGGTGGAGATCGTCTACAAGAAGGACAAGGCAGAGTACGAGCTCGAGCTCCGGATCAACGACCAGGACGCCACCCTTAGGGACCTGCTGCGGGTGCTTGCCCCCGCCCGCGCCAGGTCGGCGGCGGTGGTCCACGTCGAAGGCGAGCCTGTAGCGGCCGACACCCTGCTGAGGGAGAGCGGATTGTACGTCGGCGCAACGATCACAGTGGGCGTCGAAGACTCGGGCAGCGAACCGCCACAAAGGATCTTCGAATTGAAGGTGGTGGCCGGGCCCCTATCGGGGGAGCGTTATCCGGTCGAGGTGGGCACAAGTGTTGTCGGCCGTGAGGAGAGCTGCGACGTGGTCTTGTCCGACCCAGGCGTCTCCGCGAAACAGGCCCTCGTCGACATAACCGCCGATGGGTCGGGGAGGATCAAGCGCCTCGGGCGAGCTCCGATGCTCGTAGACGGCGTTGCCGTCGGGGAGGGGGCCTCGAGCCTCATGAGGCCAGGCTCGAGCCTGCAGATCGGACGGCTCCATATGGTACTAGCAGCCTCAGAGCACGCCCAGCTGTCGGCGGGCACGCAGAAGCCCGTTGTGACAGCGGGGGGCACGATCCCTTTCAACCGGCCACCGCGCCGTCGCATGCCCACGGCGCCGGAACCTCTTGAGGTCCCCGTCCCGCCCAATGACCGGGAGCGCCCACCGCTAAACCTGCTGGCGTTGATGTTGACCGCGGCCACGCCAGCGATGATGGCCCTCATTTACAAGAAAGCATCCATGCTCGCCTTTTCGGCCGTGTCGCCAGTCATAGGCATCGCCAATTGGTACGAGTCCCGCCGAGGCCACCTCAAGCGGGAACGGTCGGAGCGGGGCCGATACGAGGGCAAGGTAGTCGAGCTCCGGGAGCAGCTGGACAGTGTTTTCCATTCCGAGCAGGCCCAACGCCGGGATGCCTTTCCCGACCTCACCATCCTGGCTCGACGGGCGTTCGACGGCGGGACCGAGCTATGGGAGCGTCGCTCCGGACACGACGACTTCTTGGCGCTCGCCCTCGGGCTAGGTGACGTCGCTTGGGACCCCCTGCTCGGCCCGAACCCTGGCGTTCTCCTTCCGCCGGAGCTGGAGGACACAGTAAGTCAGTACCGCAAACTCGCCGGTGTGCCTTTGACCGTGGATCTTGGCAAGAACACCGTCCTCGGTGTGTACGGCGAGCGTGACGATGCCCTGGCCCTCGCCCGGGGGCTGGTCTGCCAGGCCGCGGTTCTCACCGGTCCCGCCGACATGGCCATTGCAGTGCTCACCGACGAGGCCCGGTACTTGGGATGGGAGTGGGCGAAGTGGCTGCCACATGTAATCAACGCCACGGCGGTGACCACGCCCCGGCGGCTCATCGCCGCTAAAGCGGAGCAGCTGAGCGCGGTGCTAAAGGTGTTGGCGACGGCCGAGCCACGGGCGGGCCTGGAGGGTTCGAGAAGCCGCGCGACCCTGGTGGTAGTGGACACCGACGTCCCTCGTTTTCGAGGCGCCGAGGCCGAGCAGGTACGTGGAGTCCTGCGCGGGGAGGGAGGGCCGGTGGCGGGCTTGGTGCTTGCCCAGTCACGGCGCGAGCTACTCGGCTTGTGCTCAACGGTGGTTAATGCAGGCCCCATCGCTGTGCGAGTGGAGGACCCCGACGCTCATGCGGGGAGCCAAGAGTGCAGTCCGTGGGGCATGTCGGCTCGCATGGCGAGACGGGTATCGCGCGCCCTCGCTCGCTTCGAGGACGTCGAGCTGCCGGAAGCCGGCGGTGGGTTGCCCGACGACGTGCGCGTCATCTCGTTGCTCGGCCTCGAGGGTTTCGACCCGGCCTCGGTGCG
>DATKHZ010000563.1:0-7521 GCA_035509995.1 Acidimicrobiales bacterium
TGCCGTCGTGTCGACGCCGGCGACGCGGGCCATTGGCGGCGCGTCGTCGACAAGGCGGCGCTCGAAACAAGCAACGTCGGGCGCGGGGCCCTCGACCTCGACGAAAACACCTCCCGAGTCGTTACCGACGTGGCCACCCAGAGCAAGCTCTGCGGCCAGCCGGTGGACGAATGGCCGGAAGCCGACGCCCTGCACTACACCTGTTACGCGTAGCCGGTGCCGTACCGCCGCCGGGGACGCTGCCAACCCGTTCATGCCGGGACCGGGCGCATCCTGCCGAGCGTCACCGCTGCTTCCCGGTGCATCCTCCCAAAGTTGTAGTACGCCGCGCACGCCCCCTCCGATGAGACCATGCATGTCCCGATAGGGGTCTCAGGGGTGCAGGCCGTGCCGAAAACCTTGCACTCCCAAGGCTTGATGACTCCTTTGAGCACTTCCCCGCACTGGCACGCCTTTGGGTCGGCAACGCGGATGCCGGGCAACTCGTAGCGCACCTCAGCATCGAACGCCGCAAACTCCTGGCGGAGCTTCAGGGCGCTCTGGGAGATGAAACCCAGCCCGCGCCACTCGAAATGGGGTCGCAGCTCGAACACCTCTCCGAGGACAGCCAGCGCCTTCGGGTTCCCCTCCTCACGGACCACTCGGGAATATTGGTTCTCGACCTCGCAGCGGCCCTCCCTGATCTGGCCCAACAACATGTAGATGGTCTGGAGGATGTCGAGGGGCTCGAAGCCAGCGGTGACGAGCGGCTTGCCGTACTGCGCGGGCACGAACCGGTAGGGCCGTTGGCCGATAACTGTCGAAACATGGCCAGGCCCGAGGAACCCGTCGAGGCGAAGGTCCGGTGACTCGAGGATGGCCTTCAGTGGCGGGACGATCGTCACATGGTTCGAGAACACCCGGAAGTTCCGGATCCCGCGGTCCCGGGCCTGGAGCAGGGTCAGTGCGGTGGAAGGGGCGGTCGTCTCGAAACCAACGGCGAAGAAGACGACTTCGCGCCCCGGGTTGTCGGCTGCTACCCGTAGCGCGTCGAGAGGCGAGTAAACGAAACGTATGTCTGCGCCCTCAGCTTTTGCTTTCAGCAAGTTCCCGTGGCTCCCGGGTACCCGCATCATGTCGCCAAAAGACGTGAAAATAACGCCCGGCTGCTTCGCGACCCACATCGCGTCGTCGACACGGCCCATCGGGATAACGCACACCGGGCAGCCCGGGCCGTGGACCAGTTCGATGGACGGGGGCAGGACATGCTCGATGCCATGGCGGTAAATGGTGTGCGTGTGACCGCCGCACACTTCCATGAACTTGAAATGGTCGTCACCAGCCAGCGCCGTGATCTGGGCGACCAAGGCAGCGGCAGCGGCCGGGTCGCGATATTCGTCGACGAAACGCATGGCCTTCCTGCCTAAGCCACCGGGCGCAAGCTGCTCCGCGCACCAGGCGCGGCCACGAACTTGCCGCTCCCCTTGAGGACCTCGCGGGCGACCATTAGGCCACCGACTACCAGGTCCCGTACCTCCTCATTGTTCCGGATGACCTTCCACGCTTCACTGATCTCCGACCAACCTTTCTCCCCTGCATGAGTCCCAAACGCGTAGCCGACGACAACCCCGATGATTACTCCCATTTATCCTCCGTTCATATTGCTGCTGATCTTGGACAAGCGGAACGCCTCGAGCTCGTCGCCGAACGCCTGCCCCATCATTTTCAGGGACTCCAAGGCGAGGTTGGCTTCTTCCTCGTCGATCTTCGACATTGCAAAACCCACATGGATGAGCACCCAGTCGCCCGGCTGGAGACGTTCGTCTTCTAGCAGCCCGATGTTGACAACGCGCGTCACGCCGGAGACGTCGACGCGGGCCAGGTGCTCGTGGCCGGTCGCGAGCTCCACCAACTGGCCCGGGATCCCGAGGCACATTTATGGTCCCCTTTCAGCCTCGGTACTCGATCGACTCGAGTACCAGTTCGTCCCCGCCCACTAATGCCATATCTACTGCACCGCACGCCGGGCAGGCTAAGGGCATCTCGTCGCCCTCCCAGCTCGCTCCGCAAGCGCCGCAGCGAGCCCTCACGGGAAGGAACACCAACTCCGCGGCGGCCCCTTCGGCAACCGTGCCCTGAGCGGCGACGGCAAACGAAAATTCGAAAGCGTCTTCATGTACGTGGTGCAAACGCCCGACCCGAACCCGGACCTGGGCCACCGGGCGCTCCCCTGCCCGTCGCTCTATGGCATCGACGATCGAGCTGCATAGCCCTAACTCGTGCACCTACGCCTCCTTTACAGCTACGATCTCGACACGCACATCGACCTCAGGCTCGACCCGGAGCATCAGGACGCGAGGCGGTTCCATCCCAAAGTCCCTGATGTCGAAACGGGACTTCCCGGCAAGCTCGATGGTCTTGTCGTCGAGCGCGTGGACCGTCATCTCGTCCTCGTAACTGTGCACCACCCCGCGGAAGGCGATGTCGCCGCGGACCCTGTAGTTGCCGTCGTTACTTGACCGTTCCATCTTGTTCAGGGAACCGCCGATGGTCGGGTAGCGCTTCGCGTCAATCCGCTTCTGCATTTCGCGGTCTTCGAGGCGGTTCCCGGACGAAAGTCGGTCCACCGACAAGGAAAGCTGCCCGGACTGGGCCGCGGTCAGGTCGACACCGCCATCTGGCGTCATTTCCATCTCCACAAACCCTTCTAGGCCATCGGTGCTGGAGTGGACCGGGTGCACGTTCGATTGGGCGTCGATCCACACATGCGAACGCTCGGGGACAATCCTGTACCGGGGCACCGACTTGTTACATCTCCCGGATCTTGAGGTACCTGGCGAGGTCGGGCAACGATTTGAGTACCAATGCGGCGACCAACGCGAGCAACAAGGAGAAGACAAAACGGAGGATCATTTTCTGGTTCCCTTTCCGACTGGTTGGGTTATCAAAGAAACGGGTGCAGGTTGGGGAGCCTCAGCAAAGAGGTCCGGGTCGACCGGCCCGTCAGCGAGCTGCCGGCACAGGTCCATGGCGTTTCCCACAGCCGAGGCGACCGAGGGGCTCAGGCCGATGCCCTCATCGAGGCTGGCCGGCTGGCAGCCCACGATGTAGATCTCCTCGACACTGCCCCCCAGACGGGACAGGGTGGCGAGGACAACGTCGGGGCTCATGCTGTGGGCGTCGACGACTGGGATGTCCTCATCGGGCCCAGGTACTCCTGCGGCAGCAGGCTGTATGACAGCCAAGGTGCCGGGCGCCTCGCCCATCGGCACGGCATCCACCAGGATGAGCCGGTCATAACCGTCGAGAAGCTCATACGCGAGGTGAACGCCGCGCACGCCGAAGTCGCCGACGCGGACGCCGCGCGGCATTGGCACAGCCGCTAGGCGGTTCGCGACCTCCACGCCGAACCCGTCGTCGCTCAGGAAAATATTGCCGATGCCGGCAACGAGCACGCCCGGGCTCATCCCGGTGCGTCCTGCCTCGGGAGCGGCTCTACCTCGTCCGGGTGGAAGAACAGGTAGCGGCCCTGCCAGCTGAGCTCCTCGCTCCCAGCGTCGTCGACGCTCACGGCCACGTGCTCAGCGCCGTCGACATCCGTGAAGATCCCCGCAACAGTGGCCGTCAAGGAGTCGAGGAACAAGTCTTGCGCGTCCGAGCGGTGCGTCGGGTGGAGACGGACACGGCTTCCTTTGCCCACCTCCGTCCCCGCAATTACGACTGAGGTCTCCCAGGGGTCGAAGGACGCGTCTGCTTCCGGATCCCACCAAGGCACCGTCAGCGGTCTCTCCTCTATGGGAGGCGTTGAGCTCATTGGGCGTGCCATGTCCAGGGAGCGGACCGCGCCGTGCAGCTCGTCCCAGATCTCGGGGGCTAAGCCGTCGACACGGTCGATGATGGCCGCGGCCCTGGGGTCAGTTCCACGCGCTTCGGACCGCTCCTCGTCCGTCAGGGTCAGCACCCGTAGGGCCAGGATCTCGTCGATCTCGGTGCCGTCGTAGAGGTCCCCCGGGCTCTCAGGGGCCACTTCGGGATGGTCGTAGAGGATGATCGGTGAGGACAGCATGATGTCGTCGTCGCCGATCAAAACAGGGAACGCCCCGTCGTTTTTGCAACTGCGGGCAGCATCGCAGGCACCGTCCGGCGGGTCTAGAAGGGAAACAAAGCGGCCTCTGTCGATTGCCAGCATGGTGTGGACGGCCACGAGGGACCGGTCCATCACGCTTTCGCGCCGCTCGCTCGCCCCCGCCCAGGAGGTGGTGTTGGCGATGGTGACCGTCACCTTGAGCATTGGACCGTCGCCGCGCGCCTCGGTCGCGGTGACGGTTGCCCGCCCCTGGACAGCTTCCCGGCGGCGCGCCAACCGGCCGGCCACTGCCCCCTCGGAGCTGTGGAGCATTTCGAAGTCCGTCCCCCCGGTCCAGCCGAACGCGGCTTCGTAGCCGCTTTCGACCAACTGCTCGAGCCGTTGCTGCGGGAGGTCCACAACCCTGTCGAGCGCCTCGTCCCAGGCCACGTAGCGCTGCCCGTCGACCTCTAGCTGGTCGGCACGCACAAACGCACCCCGGCCATCGAGCACCTCCACGAACCGGTGCTGAACCTGAAGGCAGCGGGCCCGCACATGCAGCTCCGCCGCAGCGTCCGGTCTCACCAGGCACTCCGTGCGCACCGACCAGCGCTCGGAACCGTCCGCCTCGCTGAAAGCCCTTGGGACCAGCACACCGAACTGCCAGCGCAGCTGGTTCTTGGCCGATGACGCCCGGTACGGGTACAGCACATAACCCTCGTAAAGGACGGCTTCGGCTATGGCACGCGCCCTGCCGAAACGGTCCTCGCTCTGGGCTTTGCCCGCTTGCCCTCCGGGCTGGTGTCTCACTGGCCGGCCTCCTTCAGGAGGCGTTCCAGCGCCTGGTCCCAAGTAGGCAGCGCACGCGCTGCTTTGAACTTCTGCAGGGCGTCCAGGGTGTCGCGACCGACCCGCAGCCACCCGCTGTTAGGGAAGTACAGGTCCATCACGGACCGCCAAACGTGTACGGGCAGCCGGTAGGACGCCTCCTGGTCCCAGCCCACCGGTTCGGCCGTGAACCCCGAGCTCCCCGGGACGAAAACGGTCCCGGAGAAGAGCAAAAGCAGGGGGATGTCGCCCCCGGCCAGCGCATGCATGTACTTAGCCCCGGTGACCTCGAAGTCATAGCTGCACGGGACCGCCAAGTCGAACTCGGCGGACGCCGAGAACCCCGGCAGTACCGTCGGTACATGGGCCCAAAGAAAAGGGCGGAGCGAGTCGCCCCACTGCGGCGCCTCGCCGAACAGCTCGTACAGCCGCTCTTCCTCCTCGACGCTATAGCGCCGGCGTTGCGGTTCGATACGGATCTGGCAACGCAGCGCCAGCGCATGGACGTCTCCCCCACCGGTTTCCGACACACGTAAGCGCATCATCAGCGTGGGCACAGCGGCGTGCGCTTCCGGCAGGGCGCCCACTACCTCGAAGGCCAGGCGGGTCATCAGGCCTTGACCCCGCAGCGCTCACGCACCGTGCCGAAAAAGCTGTCGAGTTGCACGTGAGCCTCGCGCCCTCCGTCAAAGCCACGCCAGAGACGACGGAGATGCGCCACCAGCTCGTAGCAAACGTCGACTGGCACGAGATAGCACTCCGCTTCTCCGCGTTCGGGGCGCGCCCGCACCAAGAACGCCTCAACGTCCGGTTGCAGAGTTCCCAGTTCGGGGTTTGCCGCAACAATCTCGGCCCACTTTTCCAAGGGGAGCTCGGATTCCGTTGCGCCTGCCGGGCTTGGGTAGAACGCTGCGACCCGGTCCAGTTCCGAGTTGAGGAAAAAAAACGCCACACTGACCGGGATCTGCATCGCGTCCCACTGGGCCCGTGACAGCTGGAAGCCCGGGAATGCCACATAGCGGTCCGGTACCGCCCGGTAATGACCGCCTCCAGCGCCTTCCGACACGAACAACAGGTGGCACCCCCGACAGGCGCACATCAGGTTGCGTGCCTTGACGTCGACGAGGTGCCGGTGATCGTCGCCGATCCCGTCCCCGCACAACTCGCACCGTTCACCTGGGCGGGGGACCTGCCGGGGGCGGGTGAGCCGGATCCGCTGCAGCACAGCCAAAGGGCCCTCGGTCAACGGCTGACCATTTCACTCGGGCATTCCTCGTAAAGCGGCTTGGTGCCAAGGACCACCGGGACACCAGGTACGGGCCGAGCCGGCTCGTCGACGTCGATAAAGACGATCTCCGGGGCCGCCTCGACGATCGCCCGCTCGACAGCTGACTGGAGCGTGACGGCGGACGACGGGCAGCCGTCGCAACTACCGAGCAGGCGCAACCGCACCGCGCCGGCCGCCTCGTCGAGGTCGAGAAGTTCCACGTCGCCGCCATGAGACGACAACAGCGGCCGGACCTTGGCCAAAGCCGCCTCAACTCGCTGGGCGAGGGGCTCAGGGTGAAGCCCGTGGACCAGCAGGAGGCTGGCGACCAGGTCGTCGGCCACCAGGGCGTCGATAATCCCCGGGGCGCCGGCAGCGGCCAGCTCTACGACGCGGGCCAAGCCCGCGCCGTAGAGCTCGGTGACTAGGCGCAGCAACTCCTCAACCCGGGCGCACGTGCGCGGTTCGGCCGTGGCTCGCAGCTCTTCGACGAGCTGTTCGATACGGTCGCCGGTGGCGCGGAGGTTCTGTGGTGCCGGCATCGCCCTTGCGCTCAGCCGGCCATTTCGGGGTTCGCTACCTGGGTCGGCGAGTGGAGCCTCTTCAGCACCTTGCCCTTCCCCAGGTACATGTGGACGCCGCAGGGCAGGCACGGGTCGAAGCTGCGGACCGAACGCATGATGTCGATCCCCTTGAAATGCTCCAGGTCGTTCTCCTCGAAGATCGGGGAGCCCATCACGGCGTCCTCGTACGGCCCGGGTGTGCCGTAGACGTCACGCGGGTTGGCGTTCCAGGGGGTCGGCGGGTACGGGTGGTAATTGGCGATCTTCCCGCCCTTGATGACCATGTGATGGGACAAGACGCCACGCACCGCTTCGGTGAAGCCACAGCCGATCCCCTCATCGGGTACCTCGAACGGCTCCCACGTCTTGGTCTTCCCTGCCCGCACGTCGGCCAGCGCCTTCTCGATGAAGTCGAGTGCGGCCGCCGCCGCGTAGGCCTGGAAGTACGTCCTGGCGCGGTCACGCTCGATGGTGTTGGACCATTGCGGGATCTTCCACTCGAGCGTCACTGGAGGCTTGAGCGCGCTCTTGGGGAGGTTGATGACAACGCTGTTGCCCGTCGCCTTCAAATGGTCGGTGTTCACGAGGCCCGATAGGGCTGTGGACCAAAGGCGGGCCAGGGGGCCTCCACCGGTATCGAGCGCGAGGTGGTCCTTCCCGTCGAACCAACGAGGGGACATGACCCAGCTGTAGTTGCCGTCGAAGTCACGCTTTTGGGGTTGGGGGTTGGTGTGCTGGTTCCACGGGTGACGGCGATCCACCGGGTTGCCGAGCGGATCGTGGGTCACGAACATCTCCTGGCCTTCCCAGTCGTCGTA
>DATKHZ010000564.1:0-2554 GCA_035509995.1 Acidimicrobiales bacterium
CAGCCCCCTGCGCCGAGGCCGAGGACGGATACGACTACCGCCGCCGTGGGCACTAGGCGGTTGGTCCCCGGCCCCGATATCCCGGCCCGCTCAAGGTGGGTGACCCCGCGCCGGGCCCAGAGGTACAGCAGCCCATAGACGGCGAAGTAGAGCGCGAATATGACTGCGGCCGTGGCCGTGGCGCCGGCGGCGTCATCGATCCCGAACAATGACTCGGTGATCGCGACGTGCTGATTGACGTGGTAGAGCCCGTAAGGGGCGAGGCCGAACTTGACGGCGACGACGAGCGCCTCATAAGCGGCGGCATAAAGCGCCACCCTCACCGGCAGCTTGAGGTCGCGCCGGACGGCCAGGTAGACCGCGGCGGTCGTGACGGCACCGATGATGACCGATGCGGCGACCAGCACGTCGACCGGCGGCATCCCGTCGACGAGCTGGCCATGACCAGGGTGGCGAGAAGCGAGGTGGGGCACCACGAGGGCAGCCGCCAGGGCGACCGCCGAGGAGGCCCCTACCCGGGCCCAGAACCTGATGGGTAGGCTCGGCCGTCCGGCGTGGCCCGAGGGCCATTGCGGAGCTCTATCTGGCGGGTTCATCTGAGCTTGCTTCGACCGGGCTTGCAGAAGACTTTATGTGGGCTTTTTGTCTGAGCTGGGTTCTACCGGGCGCACTCGTCTATCCAACACCAAGACGGCTTGCCCCGGCATGCAATGATCTTCGGGGTGAGCGACTCGATGAGTACCTCGATGGAAGACGGTGGACGCCCAACGATCCGTGATGCCCACCCGGGCGATGTTGGTCAGTTACTTAGCTTTGTTCGTGGGCTGGCTGAATACGAACGAGAGCAGCACCAGGTCATGGCAACAGAGGCGGATCTAGCCGAAGCCTTGTTCGGCGCGGATCCCAAGGTCTTCGCCCTCGTCGCCGAGAACGCTGGCGCGGTCGTGGGGATGTTGATCTATTTCGTTTCGTTCTCGACCTGGACCGGTCGGCACGGTATTTACGTCGAGGATCTGTTTATTGTCCCCGGGCAACGGCGTCAGGGTACCGGAAAGGCGTTGCTCGCCGCACTGGCGGCACGGGCCGTCCACACAGGTTGTCCGCGGATCGAGTGGGTCGTGCTCGATTGGAACCAGCCGGCGATCGATTTCTATCTTTCACTTGGCGCAGTTCCGATGGACGAGTGGCGGACCTTCCGCCTCTCGGACGAGGCGCTTTCCGAGCTCGCCGCCGCCAATACCGAAGAGCGGGGGCTCTAGCTCAAACGTGCGCGGTGTTTCTTGCCCAAATGGGGCGCGGTCGAATTAAGAAGGCCGGACGTGTGTGCCCCATCCCCTCATCGTTCTTTTCGGCGTGAGGGGACTGGGGCACCACGTTTGGCCTTCCCAGACGCGGGCGGGTTTGTTGGCCTTTACGACGACGCCGGCGGGATTGTTGGCCTTTACGACCGCGGACGAGAACGTCCCTGGAGCAGCGGTGCGCTCGGTACCCTGACCGCGCTGGCGCCGGCCGACTTGCGCCGCCAGGCAATACCCGAAAGGGCTTCCAGGACGACCCGGTTGGCAAGGTAAGCGGTGATCTCGGAGTGGTCGTACGGCGGGGAGACCTCGACCACGTCCATCCCGCCTACCGGGAGCTCGCCCGCAATGCGCCGGACCGCACCGAGCAGTTCTCGAGCGCTGAGCCCGCCGGGTTCGGGAGTGCCGGTGCCGGGAGCCGAGCCTGGGTCGACAACGTCGATATCGACGGACAAGAAGACCGCGTCGCAGCCGTCCAGGGCCAAGCCGAAGACTTCGTCGAGGCATGTGTTGAGGCCTCTTTCGACCACCTCGGTCATTTCGTAGCTGCGCATGTTCTGTCCGGCCATCCAGTCGAGCACGTCCTCGGGGGGCCAGTACCCGCGCAGGCCGATTTGAAAGAACCGGTCGCCCCGTACGGCACCAGACTCGATCAGGCGCCTCATGGGCGTCCCGTGACCGTAGAGAGACCCGTGTTGGGTATCCGCGGTATCGGCGTGGGCGTCGAAGTGAAGGAGCGCCACGCGTCCCCAGCCGACGTGGCGAGCGACGCCGGTGGCGTCGGGAAAAGTGATCGTATGGTCGCCGCCGAGCACGACAGGTATCGGCCCGGCCTGAGCGACGCTTGTTACAGCCTGTTCCAGTCGCTGTAGGGATTGCTCGATCTCGCCTGGCAGCATTTGGACGTCCCCGGCATCGACGACCGGTAGTTCGGTCAGGGGGTCCACACCGAGAGCCAAATGGGGGCGCACGCCGTCGTGGGCCAGGTAATCGGTGAACCGGATCGCCTGCGGCCCGAACCGGGCGCCTGGGCGGTGTGAGGTCCCGCCGTCGAACGGGGCGCCAAGGATGACCGCGCCCGCATTGCTGAAACTGGCCGGGTCGTCGAGATCGGCCCGAGGTACCCCGGCAAAAGTGGCGTCGGGCCCGTACATATTGCCGAGTCGCATGCGGGCGAGGCTACAGGCCTCTCGCGGGGCCCGCCAGCTTGTTCAGGCCATTGTCGCTATCACTTCGCGCACAATTTCCTCGGTCGT
>DATKHZ010000565.1:0-2793 GCA_035509995.1 Acidimicrobiales bacterium
CCCGATACGTACCATCCCGTCGGCAGTAGTCACCAGGGTCTCACCGGTGACGCACTTGGAGATCGCTCCCGAGATGAATGGCTGCACGGCCGCCATCATCCGGACGTGACCCCGGTAGTGGATCGTGTTGTCGCCCATCGAACAAGCAAAGACAGCCAAGTGGTCAGGTGTGATATGCGGCGCGCCGAGTATCGACTTGTGCTCGTCGATGTAGGCGACGATGTCAGTGATTTCCTGCTCCGCGTAGCCAAGCCGGCGCAGAGCGCGGGGCACCGTCTGGTTGATGATCGACATCGTGCCGCCACCCACGAGCTTTTTTGTCTTCACAAGGCCCAGGTCAGGCTCGACGCCGGTGGTGTCGCAGTCCATAAGCAGGCCGATAGTCCCAGTGGGCGCCAAGACGCTGCACTGCGAGTTCCGGACACCGAACGTCTCGGCAGTCTCGACCGCATTGTCCCAGGCCTCTTGCGCGGCAGAAAGCAGCTCGGGTGGCACCAGGTCCTCATCGATCCTGGCCACCTCGGCGCGGTGCATTCGCAATACCTCGAGCATCGGCTCGCGGTTTTCGTGGTACCCGGCAAACGGGCCCATCCTGGCAGCGGTACGCCCGGAAACGGCGTACCCATGACCTGTCATCAGCGCAGTTATTGCCGCAGCCCAAGCCCGGCCACCATCAGAATCATAAGGAAGGCCTTGCGCCATCAGCAGAGCTCCGAGGTTCGCGAACCCCAGGCCGAGTTGGCGGAAGCGCCGTGAGGTGTCCCCGATCGACTTGGTCGGGTAATCGGCGTTCCCTACGAGTATTTCTTGGCCCGTAAAAACGACCTCGATGGCAGCCCTGAAACCTTCCACGTCGAAAGTACCCTCAGTATCGATAAACGTAAGAAGGTTGAGGCTGGCTAGATTGCATGCTGAATTATCGAGATGAACATATTCGCTGCAAGGGTTGCTCGCATTTATGCGCCCGGTATTTGGAGCTGTGTGCCACTTGTTTATGGTCGTGTCGAACTGCATTCCTGGGTCGGCGCACTCCCAGGCAGCCTTGGCGATCTGGCGGAACAGGTCTCTCGCCTTCATCGTCTTGAGGACCTCACCAGTCGCGATTGCCCGTAGCTCCCAGTCCTTGTCGTCGATAACAGCCTCCATGAACTCGTCGGTTACCCGCACCGAGTTATTGGCGTTCTGGTACTGGATGGAGTGGCTGTCCTTGCCATCGAGGTCCATGTCGAAGCCCGCGTCTTGGAGAGCCCGCGCCTTTCGTTCCTCGATCGCCTTGCACCAGATGAAATCTTCGATGTCAGGGTGGTCGGCGTTGAGGACAACCATCTTGGCGGCCCGACGGGTCTTGCCCCCGGACTTTATGGTCCCGGCGGAAGCGTCAGCCCCGCGCATGAAGCTCACCGGTCCCGAAGCGGTCCCACCACCGCGCAGTTCCTCCTTGGAGGAGCGGATCCTGGAAAGATTGATCCCGGCACCAGAGCCGCCCTTGAAGATTTTCCCTTCCTCCACATACCAGTTGAGGATCGAGTCCATCGAGTCCTCCACCGCCAGGATGAAACAGTTGTGGACCCGTAGCGCCTCGCTCAGGTACTCACCGCTCTCGGTTTGGATGTCGTAGACGTTCATCTCCCCGAGGTTCTCGATAGTTTCGATCTCGAGGACCTTCATATCTCGAGCTGGTTGGCCGGGGTTCTCGAAGCTCCTCTCGAGCTTGCCGGCCTTGACCGGGTCAATAAAGCCGATCTCATCCTGGAAGAGGCGCCGGTCTCCCTCGTTCTGAATCGTGAGGGACCAGCAGCCCTTGCGGTCCGTGCGCCGGTCGGCCTTGAACCGCACCCGTGAGAAGATGCCGAACCGGGCCAGGAGTTGTTGCGCCCCCCGCACGATGCCCTCAGAGACCATGTCAAAACACACAACGCTCGAACGCTCGCGAACGCAGACATACCCCTCGGCCTGGAAAATGCTCCTGAGGTATGCCTTAGCCACAGGGAGGGGCGCCTCGTAGAGGCGAGCTGGGACGGTCATCTCGGTGCCGCGGCTCATCAAGCCAGCGAGGGCGGCCTCGGCGATCTCGCTGCTGCTGATCTCGCCGGTGCCCCAGGATTCCGTTCTGTGCCAAGTGAGCTGGTCACCGGGTCGCAGGGTGCCAGCGGGGACGAAACGCCCAGTCCCGACTCCGCTGCGGCGCCAGACAAGGTGGTCGGGTGTGACGTCGAGCCTGTGCCCTGCCTTGGTGTTGAGGCGGAGCACGGGCTTGCGGCCATTGGCCTTGACCGCCACCACCTGCGTCACTCCGTTGGCGTCATAGACCTTCGCCCCAACCGCGTTGGATTCGACCAACTTGCCGATAGGTACCAGGCCGTCGGGGGTGCTGACGAGGGACCAATAAGGCTGGCAAGCGCTGGCTTGCTGCGGCACGCCGGCGACACCGATGTTGAACCACACGGGCGAGTTGAACGCCGCCCGCTGGTGGATGATGAGCCACTTCAGCTCCGCCTCGAACGCCTCGGCCTCCTGCTTGTCGGAGAAGTAGCCGTCCTTCTTGCCCCACGCGACTATCGTCCCGACGACACGGTCGGCGACCTGCTTTAACGACCACTCCCGCTCCGGGGTGCCCAGGGTCCCCCGGAAGTACTTCTGGGCCAGGATGTTGGTGGCGTTGACGCTCCAGCCGCTCGGGACCTCGACGCCCAGCTGTTCGAACGCCACAGCGCCGGTGGCCCAATGGGTGATGCGCGCGTCGCGTCGCTCCCACGTGACCGTCTCGTAGGGGTCCGTCCCGGGAGTTGTGAA
>DATKHZ010000566.1:0-4527 GCA_035509995.1 Acidimicrobiales bacterium
GTCATGGCCAATGTATGCGAGGCATGCTGCGGCGACGGTGCCCACGTAACCCGTGCCAATTACCGCTACGCGGTGGGGCACAGTGGTCTCCGGAAGGTCGCAGGAGGAGCCGGGTCAGTCGGCGTCAAGGCAGCCAGTGTCATACAGGGCGTAGACGCTCTGCGATGATTGTCCTCAGAACCCTGACCCCGTCACGACGTGCTTGGAGGTTGCTAGAACCGTGGCGACGGTTGTGTTCGAAACTGGGTACCTCGTGGATCCGGAGCCCGGCGCGGGTGGCACGAATGTTGATGAGTGTTTCGACCTCGAAGCCCTCGCAGTCAGGCGTGACGAAGGGTAAGCAGCGTCGCCAAAAGGCGTTGTAGCCATAGCAAAGGTCGCTGTACTGGCCTCCCCAGAGACCATTAACCAGCTTAGCCAAGGCCCAGTTGCCAACGTGGCGCACCCGAGTGATGTCTGCGCTCCCCCCACCGGCAATGAACCGGGTGCCTTTCGCGAAGTCGGCGCCCGCCAGTAGAGCGCCTACAAAGCGCGGTATCTCCGCCGGGTCAGTCGAGCCGTCGGAGTCGAGCATGACGATGACGTCACCCTTTGCCTCCCAGAAGCCGCACATGAGCGCATTACCCTTCCCCTTGCCACTCTGCGTAACTACCCTCAACGCTGGCCAGAGCCGCTTCGCTACATCGACTGTCCCATCAGTGGAGTTGCCGTCTACCAAAATCACCTCGAAGACGTCAATGGGCATACGCTCGAAGACGTGGGGGAGGTTGTCCGCCTCATTCAGGGCCGGCATGACCACGCTGACTCGGACTGCTGACAGCGTTGGGTCGCGTAGCTCCTTGATCCCGTCAAGAGGATCCCGCACTACCTCGATCTCGATGTCGTCCAGGGTGAGGGTGTTCGTTCGGTCTTGCGCGGCGGCACCGACCCTCCTGGACAGGTCTGGAGGTTGCCATTGGTACTGGGGCTCGCTCACGGTCTACTCCTCGCGAAGTCGTTGGTTGTGGGAGAAATTAGTAGTCATAACCCTTAGGAGCACACGCGACTCGCAAGCGCAGCATAAGCGCACGCGGAGGAAAACTCCAACTGCTGACCCCAACTCGGCGGCGCGACGCAACGGCTGCGATCCCCCATAAACGCGCACTCTGCGCGGCGGGGTGGGGGCCCGTGGACACCTTACCGAGCGGGATGGGCCCGTAGCCCCGTTCGGGCAAGGATGAGATATAACAAAATGGCACAAGGTGAAGCCGCGTCACTGTTCGGCCTCCAGAGTTACGACGCTATGGACAGAGCGATTCAACATCCCTCGGAGTCCCACCGCTGTCGCTGAGATGACCGCAAGTACGGCAAACACGCCAGAGACTTTGCAAGGGCCTTACCCGGACTCAAACCACCATTTTCACAACAAAATAAAGGCCTTGAACAAGATTCTTATTACATTCCCACGCTTGCTGTCGGAACCCTACCCGTCGAATGGCCTGCGAAACAGGGCCAGCACCTCGGGCGGTGACGATAACGCTATCGGTGAGGAGAGACCATGACTACCAGGATCTCATGCCGCGGTCAGACCGCGCTGCGTGGTCAAAACAAGGTATAAAGCTCGCAATCGCGCAAAACCGGAACGGGGCCTTTCACTGATCTGGTGCGGACCGGGACGCCCCCTGGCGGCAGGCAACCTGAGGCGGCAAGCTCAGAAGCTGGGGAGGAGGTTCGGCTCGTCTGGGCTAGGTCCAAGCGCTAGGGCAAGTACAGGCTCGCCGCGTCGGCCGCCGCGAAGGGCGCCATCAAAGCCGTGCTGGCGGATGTCCGTAACCATCAGTCCAGGTGAGGGTATTGTAGACGGCCCGTACACGAACGCACCGAGGTGCGAGAGGACGGGCATCGCTAGCCTCGCGAGATATGGCCGACGCGGCAACCGGGAGCGCTGGTGAGGGCTTCGACGCTACGGAGCTCTTTTACCCCAAGGTCGAGAGGAGCCTAAGGTACCTCCCTCGCCTGCTGATCGGGGCGTTCGGCTTGGTTTGGGGCGCGGCCCGCTCCCAACTTGTGCTCAACGTTGCGCTCCAGGGGGTGAGCAGCGTCGCTTTGGCCCTTCAGGTGCTGGTGGGCAAACAGCTCTTGACAAAGCTGCTGGCCGACAACACCAGCAAGGATTTTTCGTCTGCGGTGCCCGCGATCGTCCTGCTGGCCGCGGTCATGGCTGTGGCGTCTGTGGTCGCCGTCGTAAGGAACGAACTGCAGCGGCTGCTGTCAGAGATGGTCTCCCGATCGGCAACGCAGCAGGTGGTCGATGCCGCCTGCCGGGCGGATCTGGCTAAGTTCGAGGATCCCACTTTCCACGATCGCCTCCAGAGAGCCATCGTGAACGCCACCATCCGACCCTTGCAAATGACGTCCGGGTTGCTCGCGGTCGGCAGCTCGGCCCTCGGGACCCTCGCCATCGGCGCCGTCCTGCTCACTATCGAGCCGCTCTTTTTCCTGCTCGGTGTGGTCGCCGCCGTCCCCTTAACGTTGGCGAGCCTGCGGGTGGGCCGTGCCCTCTACCGTTTCGCTGTCGAGCAGACCCCGACAGACCGGGAGCGCATGTATATCCAGAGCCTCCTGGTCGAAAAGGATCCGGCCAAGGAGATACGGGCCTACGAGCTAGGCGGGTTCCTCCGGTCCCGCTTCGCCGCCCTCTACCAGCGACGAATCCATGCGCTGCGCCGACTCGTCCGGCGCCGCACCGTCCAGGGGGCGGCCGGCGGCTTGCTGACCGCCGTTGTCTCGGGCGGTGTGCTCGGCTTGCTGATTGTTTTCGTCTCCGACGGTCGCGTATCGCTGGCTGGAGCCGGAGCCGCCGCCGCCGCTTTGATCCTCCTCGGCACCCAGTTGCAGGGCCTTGCTGCGGGCATGGGGCAGCTCTACGAAAGCGCCCTTTTTATACAGGACTTCAACAACTTTGTGCAGTTTGCCGCGGGCAAAAGCCAATTCGTTGGCACCGCGGCACCACCGTCGCACCTCAGTGACTTGAGCGTACGCGACCTCACTTTCACCTACCCAAGCCGCCAAAAGCCGAGCCTTTTGGCGGTCAACCTTGAGATCCGAGCAGGCCAGGTGGTGGCATTGGTCGGAGAGAACGGCTCTGGCAAGACGACTCTCGCCAAGCTGTTGGCGGGGCTCTACTTGCCCCAAGAGGGCCGCATAACTTGGAATGACCAGGATGTGACTGGCCTCGACATCACCTCGGTGCGGGGGCGGGTGGCGGTGCTGTTCCAGGATTTCGTGCGCTATTTCCTTTCGGCGCGGGAGAACATTGCCATGGGCCGCTGGGAAAGATCCGGCGACGAAGCTGCTGTACGCGAGGCCGCCACCCGCTCAGGCGCCCACCCGTTCGTGGAAGACCTGCCTCGCGGCTACGACACCTATCTTGGGCCCCAGTTCTTCGGGGGCAGTGACCTTTCAGGCGGCCAATGGCAGCGCGTGGCCTTGGCGCGGGCATTTTTTCGTGACGCCGAACTTGTAATACTCGACGAGCCCACCGCAGCGCTCGACCCCCGGGCTGAAGCGGCCCTTTTCTCCGTTGTGCGGCAACTGTTCTCAGGCCGGTCGGTAGTACTTATTTCCCACCGTTTCGCCACGGTCCGCATGGCCGACCATATTTACGTCCTGGCCGAAGGGCGGATCGTCGAACACGGCGACCATGACCAGCTCATGGCCAGCAACGGGCTCTACGCCGAGCTGTTCACCCTGCAGGCGTCCACTTTCGGGCTCCACGAGCCACCTTCTCCGGCGCCGGCGTAGGAGGGCTGCCCGCCAACTGCGCCTTACCCTGACCGCCCAGCCCGAACTGACGGTGGGAGGCGGTGCAGCTCCAGGTACGCGGCCGCCGACCAGCTCTCCATGCCGTCGACCCAAGCGTGCGCGGGCTGTGATTTCAAGCCGTCGGGGGGGAGGCCGATGACCACGTCGCGCATAGTCCCTTGGGACGCCAGCCAAGCCTGGAGGACGAGGGCTCGCTCTAGACAGGTAGGGCTCAGGCGGGCAAGAGCGCCCGTGACTCCGCGCCCGGCCCAGCGACCGAGACGAGGCGGGCGGGGCACACGGGCGCTCATCCCGTTGGACCTCAGCTCTCGGCGGACGACGTGAGCTGCCAACGTTGCCCAGAGAGCCCCGAGGAGGACGGTCGGGCGTAGCCTCCACATACTGCCAGGCACTCTACCTTTTGCTCGGAGCATTTGCGCGTGGCTTGGCCAACATCAGGGATGATCCCTTAATGAGCGCTGCCCTGGCACCGCATGCCGGGCCGACCCCAAATTGCAATATCCACGCCCTTCGCAAGGCGGCGCCCAGATTGGCCCCCGAGGCGTGCAACGTTCGCGGCGTATGAACCGAAAAACCGCCGCTAGGAAGTGTTTTGGTGACGTAGTCGAGGTGGTCCGGGACCCGGTCAACTTTCAACTGGACGCCACCAACCCGATGCTGGGCTACGTGAGCTAGCAGTCCGTCGTTGTGGCTGCCAGGCACAAACATGAGGGAGCCGTCTGT
>DATKHZ010000567.1:0-3359 GCA_035509995.1 Acidimicrobiales bacterium
TCCGTCTTCGTCCGAGGCACGGGCTGCACGATGTGCACCGAGACCGGCTTCCTCGACCGCATCGGCGTCTACGAGTTCCTCCACATGACCCCCGAGATCCGCCGCCTCCTCGTGGGATGGGCTACGCAGGACGAGCTCCGCCGCGTGGCCACAAAGCAAGGCATGCGTACCCTACGGGAAGAAGGCGTGTCCCTGGTCGAGCAGGACATCACCACTATTTCAGAGGTAGTCCGGAGCATCTATTCGCTATGAGATCGAGGTAACCCTGTGCCCAAGTTCCGTTACGCAGCCGCATCTCCGGACGGCGCGGTCATCTCCGGCATCGCCAACGCGTCTGCCATCGGCGCTCTCCACGACATCCTGGTCGACAAGGACCTTCAACCGATCTCGATCACACCGAAAAAGAGCCTCTTACAGTTCGAGATAACAGCCAAGAAGGTCGGCAAGCGCGACCTCATGCACCTATGCCGTCAGCTGGCTGTCTTCATTCGCTCTGGCATCCCGGTGCTCGACGCGCTCGCTGTGCTCTCAGAGGATTCCACCGACAAGGTTATGGGCTCCGCCTTAGAGGGCATGCGGACGTCGCTCGAGGCTGGTGCCCGCTTCTCGGAGGCGGCCTCGCTATACCCTGGGCTCTTCCCGCCTTACGCGGTCGAGGTACTGCGCTCGGCTGAGCTGACCGGGAACCTGGACATCGTCTTGGACCAGTTGGCTGATTACCTGGAAAGGGAGGCCGAAACTGCACGCAAGATCAAGTCGGCACTTGCCTACCCGATAATCGTAGTGTGCCTCGCCCTCGTTGTGTCCACCGTCCTTGTCGTGTACGTGCTGCCTAAATTCCAGGGGTTCTTCAACTCGTTCCACGCCAAATTGCCGCTCCCCACCCGCATGCTGCTCACTTTGGGCAACGAGTTGGGAAAGTACGGGCTCTATCTGGCAGGAGTGCTGATCATTGTCGGAACAGTTGGGTTTCTCGTATCACGCACCAGCGGAGGCAGGGAGCTGAAGGACAGGCTGATACTGAAAATACCTGTGATCGGCGACATGATCCACATCGCCATCGTCGAGCGCTTCCTGCGCCTCCTTTCTTCGATGGTGAGTGCCGGCGTCAACCTCCCTGAGGCTGTAGCTGTGACCACAGCGGCAACTCAGAACATGCTCTTCCGCAAGCGGCTCACCGAGGCCCGGGCAGCTATGATGAGAGGTGAGGGGCTTGCCGGACCGCTCGCGGCTACCGGGATGTTCCCTGGGGCGGCGCGGCGGATGATCACCGTGGGAGAGAGCACCGGCAGCCTGGACGACCAGTTAAAAGCTGCCGCTCATTACCTCGACCGCGATCTCGAGTACAAGATAAACCGTTTCACGATGCTCATGGAGCCGGCGGTAATCATTGTCGTCGGATTGATCGTGGGTTTCGTGGCGATAGCCCTTGTGTCGGCTATGTACGGCATCTACAGACAGGTCAACATCCAGTGAGCAAGCTTGTCTTCCGCGGCCTGGCTGCGGCTCGACGGCGACGCCGTGGGGCCGCCGGCTTTACGCTTACAGAACTGCTTGTATCGGTGGCCATCCTCTCAATCATAATGGGCGCTATTGCTGCGGCATTTATCGTCACCATCGACAATGAGGGGAGCGTCCAGAACAGGATCACCGACTCCTCGGCCGCCCAGATTGCCTCGGCCTTTTACACACGTGACATCCAGAGCTCATTTGAGATCTCGACCCCCGGCGCTGCCGGGAGCGACAGCTGGCCAGGCTCGAACGTCATAGGAGCCCCGCCAACCCCAGATAATGGACCGCCATTGTGCCCTCCCCCAACATCGGGGTTGAACAATGACTTCCTGTTGGGGCTGTCGTGGAACAATGCCGGCACCCAGACAGAAACCGTTGTTTCGTATTGGGTCACCCCGGCCCCGGACGCGCCTTCAACTTCGGTCGCGGCCGGTTCTGGTGGCGCTGCAATCAGTAGCTTCAATGGCTCAGGGGTCCTCGATGTCGCTTCAACCACGGCTTTTCCTACCTCCGGGTCCCTCCTTGTGGCGACTAGTTCAGGGACAGCGACTATTACGTACACGGGGACCACCTCCACCACCTTCCTAGGCGCAGAGGCCTCCGCGACCGGGTACATCACACCGACGACCACACTGTCCACTGGCGACTTCGTAACTACCACCATCGCAATTGCGCGCGAGGTGTGCGCCAATGGGTCGGCGACAGCTTATTCAAACGATCCCGTCGCCAGGAACGTAATTGACCCCGTTGTCAACGTCGTGTATACGGCGGACTGCGACCCTGCGGTCTACGGGACCGCCTGCGAGGCCCAAGCCGCGACGGGCTGGTTGCCATCCGCGGAGGTGTCAAGCATCAGTTTGGCTTCAGGCGAGCCGACCAGCGGCTACCAGTTCAACCTGGTGGCGGCTCCTCGAAGTAATGAGGCCAACGGGGGGTCGCCGGGCCAGCCTTCAACCAGTACGACCACGACGACTGTTACTACGACTCCGACGACCACGCCAACGAGTACAACCGTGGCCGTGACGACAACAACGGTATCTGGTACAACAACAACTCAACCTGGGACTTCGACGACCATCGCGCCCTCAACGACAACCACCACCGTCCCGGTTGCTCCTCTTGTGCTGTTAGCGGGCGGCGCCGGTCCCGCCCTGAACTGTGACGGGTATGGAGACAACGTCGTCGTGGACGGGAGCGCGTACATTGACTCCAACTATACGCCCTCCATCAAGCTGCAAGGCAACCCCTTCCCCTCAAGGAGGGGCACGGTGAGCTTCGAGGCAACGGGAGGCATCTACTCGAACGCGAGCAGTCCGCAAACGGCCGTGCAGTTGATTGGACAAGCACAGGTTATCGACGGCGGCACGGTCATCTCGAATCCCAATCGTGGGTCGTTGACCGCGCCTCTTAGCGCGGGCAGTGAGCCCGACCCTTACGCCAGTCTTATCCCACCAAGCCCTCCGACGCTCGGCACGCTAAACAGCTACGGGCCCCAGGACATATCTTCGACGACGACCTTGCAAGCGGGGGACTACGGCCCGGTCAATATCACCAACAATGGCGGGGGCGCTATAACGGTTACGCTGAACGGTGGGGAGTTTGCCAGCCTTTCAACTTCTTCCGATGACGACGATCCATTCCAGCACCGCGACTATGATGTCAACCTCGTCCTCAACCCGGGAAGTTACATCTTCGACGGCCCCGTCACCCTAAGCGCGTCTGGCAACGTCACGCTCAGCCCCGGGGAGTACTCTCAGGGCCTCCACCTTGGGGACTTCGAGTTCGGAGGCTTTTTTGGTGGTTCGAACATAAGCGTCACGCTCCAGCCCGGCAACTACATATTCGGC
>DATKHZ010000568.1:0-8851 GCA_035509995.1 Acidimicrobiales bacterium
TCCCGCCTGAGCGCGCCAGCCAAGGCGACCGAAATGCCAGCACCAAGCCCAGCGACGCAAAGTGCGCCCGCCCAGGCCCAGCTCACTTCTGGAAGCGCCTCAGCGCGAGCCCAGCGTGCCGCCGCCGGCGATCACTTGCTCGAGCCAGTCATCCGAGTCGAGCTCGAAATGGAAAGCCAGGAGATCGTCGTAGGTGATGGCAGGCCCGGACTTGGGTTCGGACAGCTCGGCCGGAAGGTCCCAATTGATAACCCTCACGCCTGCCGAGACTAGTAGCTCGACCACACGCTGTTCGGCGGGCTTGTTCACGATGAGCCGGCAGCTCGGGCAGAGAAAAGAGTAAGTACCGTCTTCGGTCGCCGCGCACATTTGCACCTGTACTTCACGAGTCGTCAGTTCGACGTCTCCGCAAGTTTGGCAACTCGCCCTAACTGTAGCCACCTTGGCCACTCCTTCTTTCTAACTCCCGGGCCCCTGGCAGGGGGCCGCTGAACCACTAAGGGAGATATCGGCGTCCAACCACCCCTCTTGAGCTTTCCGGGCCTGGTAGATCTCGTGATCGAAGCGCCATTCCTGAACTTCTTAGCGCATGACCACTCTGCGTTGTGGGACCCTAGGTCCTGCGACCCTGCAGCCAGGACTTATGTCTACGGGCTCACCACGCTAAGAGGCGCCCTCCGCGCAAAGCTTCTAGAGCAGACCTATCCGGTCAAGTGGCCACATCCGCACGAAAGCCCGCCCGACCACGTAGTCGCCAGGCAGCGGGCCCCAGTAGCGCGAGTCGTAGGAGTCCTTCCTATTGTCGCCCATTACGAAGAAGTCACCCGTAGGGACCTTGAACGGATCTGAGTACGTCCCGGACGGCCAGGTGGTGCAGTAAGGCGAGCCCGGGTTTTGGTAACCCTTGGGCAACCATGGCTGAAGCTCGAGCTTGCCGTTGATGTAAATGTTGCAGTTGGCTACGTCGAGCGTCTCGCCACCGGTCGCCACCACCCGTTTGATCAGGTCGTTGATACCCGGAGAGTTGTCCAAGGGGGGCCGGCGGAACACGACGATATCGCCGACGCGCACCGAGTGGAAGTCGTAGGACAACTTGTTGACAAGTACCCGGTCCCCTGGCTTGAGCGTTGGGTACATGGACGGCGAGGGTATGTAAAAAGCCTGTACGGCAAACGTTTTTATGAGCAGAGCGGCAACGAGCGCCACGACCACTATTACTACCCACTCGACTAGCGCTTGGTGGTGGCCCGTCTGAGGGGGCTTCTGGACCTGCTCCGAGGCGCGCTCGGCCGTTTCTTCCTCGGTCAGGGTCACTCTTTAGAGGTTACATGCCCATAGACCGCAAGGACGCGCTGAGCAGCGGCTGGTAGGACCCCCTCGGCACCCGACACCACGGTCGCCTCGGGGCCGGCCCGAAGCAGGAGCCTTTCCAGCCACGCCCTGGAGCTCACCCGGATCCGGACGCGGACGTTGCCATCCCCGCGGTCGATGACTCCTTCATTGGGGTAGCGCTCCGCGATCCACTGCGCCCCCGGAGCGAGGTCCAACACTATGAGCGGGTCGTCGGGCTTGGGGTCGTAGACGGGGACCGGGCCAAGGGACGCCGGCATCTCGAAGCCCTCCTCCAGCGATGTGGCCGAACGCACGCGGTCGACCCGGAAAAGCCGCTTGTCCTGCGCCTTTTCACACCAGGCCGCTAAGTACCAATGCCCCCCGGAGGAAAATACCCGCCACGGGTGGACGACCCGCTCCCCCGTCTCGTCACGCCCGAAGGAGTAGTAATCGACCATTACCTTGCGCCGTTGACCGCTGGACAGCTGGAGCGTGCTCAACACCTCTGCGGAGGCCGCCCCGAGCTCGACTTCCACACCTTCTTCGCCGCCGGCGCCGAGGACCATCTCCAGCTTTGCGACAGCGCTCGCGAGGGCTTCTCGCCCACCGCTCGTCGGCGACCCCGGGACGCCGAGCATGGCCCGGGCGGCTGCCACCAGGGCTAGCCCTTCGGGTGGCGTGAGCCGGAGCGGGCGGCGGAACCAGTCCGCAAAGCGCACCCAGACCCTGCCCCGGTCGATGTCCACCTCGATGAGCGCGTCGGGGGTGTACGGGTAGACGCCGCACATGAACAGCAAGTTGAGGTCGGCAAGGAGCTCGGCCTCGGAAATGGCGAACTTTTCGCAGACCTCTTCGATCGTCGGCCCGTCCTGGGCAACTACCCAGGGCACTATCGCGAGCAGCCTGCTCAGGCGCTCCGCCGAGCTGGGCCGGCTCACCGGGACCGCCTGCGCGGGCGGCTAGGGCCTTCTTGGCCGGCCAGGGAGGTGAGCCAGTAGACCATCTCGTCGCGCACCTCGGGCGGGCCCATGACCTCGGCGTGGTCGAGCAGCCCGAGGACGAAGCCCCGGAAGGCCGCCCGATTGGTCACGGGCAGCTGGAAGTAGACCGGCCCGTCGCCGATTGGCTGGGCCACCGTCCCTCCCCCCGCGAGCGAGCTCACCCATGGTGCCTGGCTCGCATCGACCCGGAGGTCGACCACTATCTCTTCGTCCTCGCCGAGCCGCCACGGCGGCGGCGGCCCAGCTACCGCCCCTTGCGGTCTTTCGAAAGCCCCGGCCACGTCTTCCACCACGACCGGCCCGCTGACCCGGTCTGTGCGAAAAAGCCTCTCGCCACCCCGGCCGTGGTCGAAGCCGGCGAGGTACCACTTGCCCTGGCGGTAGGAGAGGCGGTAGGGATCGACGCGCCTGGCCACCCCGCTGTAGTCGAAGCGGACCACTCGCCTCTCCGTCACGGCCGAGAAAAGGGCACTGACCCGCTCGTCGGCTGCCACATCGGCCACAGGTGGTTGCAGACCAGCAGCCTGCACCGGGCCGGGGCCGGCGAGCTTGCGCAGCGCAGTCGTAGCGGCCCCCTGGGCGCTGCCGTCGAACTCCACCGCGGACACGGCCAGGCTGAGCGCCATCAGCTCTTCGGCGTCAAGTCCCGGGTCGGGCAGCTCGTAGAGGTCACGGGGGATCCTGTAGCCCGTTGCGACCTCAGCCGGCAGGTTGGCCCCCAGCGCTTCGGCCACAACTGGGATCCCCATCTGGCGGAGCAGGTCCTTGTCGCGCTCGAAGTTGCGATGAAAATTGTCGTTGTCCTCGCTGTAGCCGCCGACGCGCTGGCGCAGCTCCTCCCTGGTAAGCGGCCTCTCGGTATCGAGAAGCGCCACCACCAGGTTCACGAGGCGTTCCAGCCGGTCCACGGGCTACCATGTTACGGCTACCGGATAACGGCGGGGCATGGTAACCCCGCCACCTTCACGCTTCGAACGATGAAGGCAGCGTGGCACCCCACCCCGCCCTACCTGCGAGGCGTTGTACTGGAAGCCGTCCCCTCCAGGAACTTAAAAGGTCTGCATCACTTCATGGCGATACCTAGGCAGTATCACCATCTAGTAATATTGCTGTAGTATTACCGTATGGTGATGCAGCAGGGTGACGAGTACGTAATCTTGGTCCCTTCTGACCTAGGTGCGGCGATCAAACGGTACCGAACAGCCAAAGGGGTCACACAAAAGCAGGCGGCCGAAATGGAAGGGGTGGGTCAGTCCTACCTTTCCGCGCTCGAGACGGGGAAATTCGGATCCTCGCTGAGGCACGCTCTACGGCTTCTCCGGCTCCTCGGGTTGGAGGTAGTGGTGCGACCCAAGGCCGCAAGTGGCTGATCGCCTGCTAGCCTGGCTCTACGGCACCCCGGTATGTGTCCTCGAGCGGTCGGCCGACTACAGGATCTCGTTGAAATGGTTGCCCGATGCCGAGACCCGCTGGGGGTTCGGCTCACGCATCCTCTCGGTATCGCTTCCTCTAGGCGTTCCACTCGCTGCCAGGGACAACCGTGCTCTCGACTTCTTCGAAAACCTATTGCCCGAAGGTCCTACCCTCGACGAAATGGCGCGCCTTGCCCGGGTACCGCGAGCCGATACCTTCGGGATCCTCGCTCAGTTCGGACGGGATTGTGCGGGGGCAGTCACGATCGCCGCGGACGGCGAAACCCCGGCTCCAACAACGGCGGCAAGGTACGCCAACCTTGGCGACGAGGACCTGGCCAGAGCGTTACACAATCTGTCGTCGTCCCCATTGGGTGCTGATCTCGCATCCGGATATCGGCCGTCGCTGCCGGGCTTTCAGCGAAAGCTGCTTGTCGGTCGCGCTAACGACGGATCTTGGGCTCGACCACTGGGCGATTCCCCGTCGACCTGGATCTTGAAACCCGACGGAGCTACTCCAATGGCAGCGAACGAGTTTGCATGCCTTCAGCTAGCCCGAGCGGTCGGCTTCGAGGCGTCGGACGCCGAGCTCGTGAGCATCGACGGGGTCCCTACACTTGCGGTCCGCCGGTACGACCGGACACCGAAACTGGAACGCATCCATCAAGAGGATGGCTGCCAAGCAACAGGATCGCCCGCCGGCTGGAAGTACGAGTATGAGGGCGGGCCAACTCTCAAAGACTTCGCTGGGGTCTTGCGGGATTTCGGCACCCTCGAGGATCTTCCAGAGCTCCTCCGCAGGGTTGCCTTCAACGTTGTGATCGGCAACGCGGATGCTCACGCCAAGAACTTTTCGGTGCTGCACCTGGCCGACGCGGACGGGATCAGGCTGGCACCTGTTTATGACGTCCTCGCAACGGTCGCACTCGCGCCCGTCAACGACCGTGGCCAACCGATCGAACCTGATCGGCGCATGGGTCAACGGGTTGGCCAAGCGGACTTCGTGGATGAGGTGACCCGGGAGCACCTCGTATCTGAAGGAACCAGCTGGGGGCTCCGACCGCAAACTGCAGGAACAGTCATCGACGACACGCTGGGTCGAATCAGTTCGGCCAAGATTGCCGACTCGTGGCTGGCAGACTTAGTGTCGACTAACCTCGACCGGTTGGGCTAAACGGTCGAGCTAGGTGCGTGACATGGTACCCCGGTCGGACCCCTCTCCAGGGACGGTTCAGCCACGGCGTGAGGCGGTGGTTGCTAGCCGATGAAGTGGGCGAGCAGCGGTCCCCCGGCGAGGAGCAGCGCGGCGCTCGCCGCCAGGGCCCGACGCTGCCGGGAGGCGCGGTGCCTCGGGAAGTCCTCGGTGGGGCTGTAGACAGGGGTGCCGTCGGCGGCGAAGATGTCGTCGGCGCCGGAGAGGTCATCGGGTCCCAGCTCTCCCGGCCCGGCACCGCTTACCCGCAGCTTCGCGTCACGCGCCGGCCACTGGAACGCCGCTTCGACCTCGTCGGCCAAAAGCAGGTCCGCCGCCAGCTCGGCCTGCTCGGCCTCGACGAGCACCGCTACCGACCCAAAAGGATAAGGCCCGGACACACTGCCCCGCAGCTGGGTGACGATGCCCTCGCACCCGAGTCGAGCAGCCAAGACCTTGGCGTGCCAGGAGTCCGGCACGGTGCGCAAGTGCACCATGCGCAACCCTTCGGCCATTGCCCAACATTAGTGCTGCGGCCCAATGCTGTGCCCGCGCGAAGGGCGATGCTCACGTGCAGTGAGGGGATGGCCATCTCTCGCTACGGCTCGCAGGGTAGCCTGCCGATCAGGAGTAAGAAAGCAAGAGGACATGGAACGACGCATCTTCGGTCTTGAGAACGAGTACGGCGTTACCTGCACCCTCCGGGGGCAGCGCCGCCTGAGCCCGGACGAAGTGGCGCGTTACCTGTTCCGCCGGGTCGTGTCGTGGGGGCGCTCCTCCAACGTGTTCCTCGAGAACGGGGCCCGGCTGTACCTCGACGTGGGCAGCCACCCCGAGTACGCGACGCCCGAATGCGACTCGATCAGCGACCTCGTCATCCACGACAAGGCCGGCGAGCGGATCCTGGAGCACCTCGTCGTCTCCGCCGAGGCGCGCCTGCGCGAGGAGGGCATTCGCGGAGTCATCTTCCTGTTCAAGAACAACACCGACTCCGCCGGCAACTCCTACGGCTGCCACGAGAACTACCTGACCACTAGGCGCGACGACTTCGCCCACTATGCCGAAGTACTGATCCCGTTCCTCATCTCGCGCCAGATCTACGCCGGCGCCGGCAAGGTCCTGCAAACCGCACGCGGCGCGCAGTACTGCATAAGCCAGCGCGCAGAGCACATCTGGGAAAGCGTTTCGTCGGCGACCACACGGAGCCGCCCGATTATCAACACCCGTGACGAGCCGCACGCCGACGCCGAGCGCTACCGCCGACTGCACGTGATCGTCGGCGACTCGAACATGAGCGAGTACGCCACGTTCTTAAAGGTCGGGGCGACGAGCATCATGCTGCGGATGCTCGAGGACACCTCGGTCGTCATGCGGGACATGACGCTCGAGAACCCGATCCGGGCAATCCGTGAGATCAGCCACGACACCACCTGCCGGCGCAAGGTCAGGCTCGCCAACGGCCGCGAGGCGAGCGCCCTCGACATCCAGTCGGAGTACCTCGAGCGAGCCCAGCGTTACCAGCAGACCAAGGGCCTCTCCCCTCTCGAGGACAAGGCCCTGGAGATGTGGGAGCACTGTCTGAAGGGCATCGAGAAGGACCCGTGGTCCCTCGACAGGGAATGCGACTGGGTAATGAAACGGATGCTGATCGAGGCCTACCGCGAGCGCGACGGCATCCCTCTCACCCACCCCAAGGTCGCCTTGATGGACCTCCAGTACCACGACGTCAACCGCCAGCGCGGCCTGTACTACCGGATGGAAAAGCGCGGCCTGGTCGACCGTCTCTGCACCGACGAGGAAATCGAGCGGGCGCTCGACGAGCCGCCCCAGACGACCCGCGCCCGCCTGCGCGGGGAGTTCATCCGCCGGGCCAAGGAGCGCCGCCGTGACTTCACGGTCGACTGGGTCCACCTCAAGCTGAACGACCAGGCTCAGCGGACGGTGCTCTGCAAGGACCCCTTCAAGGCGCGGGACGAGAGAGTAGAAAAGCTGATCGCCTCGCTCTGAGCGGGCGGACCAGAGGCTCGGCGTAGAGCTCAGCCCCTCAACACTTCCCCTTGGATGACAGCTACAACCGGCGCTAGTAGACTAAGTGCATGACTAAGTCCGTTGGCGTCCACGAAGCCAAGACCCACCTGTCGCGGTTGCTGGACGATGTCGCTGCGGGGGAGGAGATCCTCATCACCCGGCGTGGTGAACCAGCTGCTCGCCTCGTGGCGCCGCCCGGAGGTCAGAAGCGTACCTTCGGGATCGACCGCGGCCGCCTCATCGTCCCAGGGGACTTCGACGAGCCTCTCAGTGACGAGGTTCTTGCCAGCTTCGAGAGCTGAGCGTGCGGCTGCTCCTGGACACGCACGTCTTCCTGTGGTTACTTACCGAGCCCGAACGGCTCGGTAAGCACGTGGCTTCGCTCGAAGACCTGTCCAACGAGCTCTTTCTCTCGGCCGCCAGTTCGTGGGAAATCGCGATCAAGGTCCAGCTCGGCCGGCTGGACCTACCAGATGAACCCAAGAGGTACGTCCCTGACCGCATGCGGGCGATCGGTGCAGGACCGGTTCCCGTCGAGCACAACCACGCGCTCGCGGTGAGCGAGCTGCCTCTCCTCCACAGGGATCCCTTTGACCGGCTCCTGGTCGCGCAGGCCCGTGACTTGAGACTGCGGATCGTCACCGCCGACGCACAAATTACGCGTTACGAGGTGGAGACGCTGCTGGTCTGAGAACCTGCGAGCGCTTTTGGAGTGGTGGGGTTTTGAGGTAGCCGACAGGGCCCACCAGTAGGTGGGGCCACTGGCGAGATCCTCGTTGTGTTCCAGCCAGAACACACAGGAGGAGATCACCAAGTCGCCCTTGACCAGTCTGCATTGTCCGAGCTCGCCGACGCGCCTCAGTCGCCTTGGTCGGAGGTCCTCCGCTTAAAGATGCGGGCGTGTATACGGCCGAACTCCCTGATGGTACCATTCGCCATTTAGCCGAGGAAGCCTGCGATGAAGTATGAAAGTGGGCGAACGAAGTGCGGACTGTTAGACGCCAAACGACAGCTAAACGGCTCATGGATGTCGAAATGGGGCTCGATCGGATAGGCGTTGGGGACAGGTTGTGAGGGCGTTGCCAGCGATGTGTGGGGGCCGGAGGACTATAGCTGAATGGACGTCGAACCTCACCTGGACGCCTGGCTGGCCGAACTTGCGCGGCGCGGCGGGACCGACATCCTCCTGACGGCTGGCTCGGCTCCGCTCCTGCGCGTAGACGGGCGCCTCGTACCCGTCGCCGAGGCCCAAGCTCTAAGCGGCGAAGACATCGAGAAGATCGTTGTCGGCCAGATGCCTGGCCGGCACCACGGGGGAAAACTGCAGATAGGCAGGGAACTTGATTTTTCCTTCGGCTGGCGAGACCAGGGACGCGTACGCGCCAATGCGTTTTACCAGCGGGCGCAGTGCTCCCTATCTCTGCGGTACTTCCCGCTGCTGATCCCTACGCCCGAAGAACTGGGACTACCGCCAGCCCTCGCCAATCTCCTCCATAGCCCTAGCGGGCTCATCCTCGTCACCGGCCCTACGGGGGCTGGAAAAACCACATCGATGGCGTCAATGGTCGACGCCATCAACCGCTCCCGCCCCTGCCACATCGTGACCATCGAGGACCCGATCGAGTACCTCCTCACGAACCGCGTGGCGGCGATAAGCCAGCGCGAGGTAGGCACTGACACGGAGTCCTTCGAAACAGCTCTCCGCGCCGTGCTGCGGGAGGACCCCGACGTCGTCCTCGTCGGCGAGATGCGAGACCTGGAAAGTATTGCCGCCTGCCTCACAATCGCCGAGACCGGCCACCTCGTCATCGCCACGTTGCACACCAACGACTCGGCGCAGGCGATCGACCGGATCATCGACGTCTTCCCCTCCGACCGCCGCCCGC
>DATKHZ010000569.1:0-8500 GCA_035509995.1 Acidimicrobiales bacterium
TTCAATTTCCACCAACTCGACGTCCGCTCGACCGACCTGGTCGACTTGATGTCCCGGCGCAAGCCCGAGGTGGTGTTCCACCTAGCTGCTCAGGCCGACGTCCGGGTCTCGGTGGCGGACCCGGTCCTCGACGCCGACATCAATATCCTCGGGTCGCTGCGAGCTCTGGAGGGCGCGAGGCGGTCGGGCGCCCGGAAGGTGGTATTTGCATCCAGTGGCGGGACGATATACGGGGACGTCGAGCGGTTACCGGTGAAGGAGTCCCAGCCCCAGAAGCCGCTTTCGCCGTACGGGGTTGCCAAAAAGACGGTCGGGGACTACCTGTACGTTTATCGCGAGCTTTACGGGCTCGAGTACACGGCCTTGGCCCTCGCCAATGTCTACGGCCCACGCCAGGATCTTCACGGAGAGGCGGGTGTCGTTGCCATTTTTTCCGGCCGCCTCTTGGCCGGCGAGCCCTGCCTGATCTTCGGGGACGGCAAGCAAACCCGGGATTTCGTATTTGTCGATGACGTGGTCGACGCATTTTCTCGAGCCGGTGAGCGGGGGAGCGGTCTTTTGTGCAACGTGGGCACGGGCACCGAGACGAGCGTCAACGACCTGTACGCCGCTATGGCTCGCAACGCCGGTGTCAAAGCGTTGGCAACCTACATGCCGGCCCGCCCCGGGGAGCTACAACGCAGCTCCCTGGACCCGAGCAGGGCGAGGATGCACCTTGGCTGGAAGCCCTGGACGACCATCGACAAGGGGACGGCAGCTGTTCTCGACTGGTCGCGCGAGCACACAGCCAGCTGATCGGGCTAGTCGTAAGAGCCCTCGTGGGCTGAGCAACCCTGCAGCTGGTTACTGGTTCTTCGGTTCGTCGGTTCGTCCGCCCTCCTTAGTTCGCTTGACAGTTAAATAACTATCCGGTAAAGTATGGTCGTGGGAATCACAGCGGTTGACGACAAGCTCGATGCAACGTTCACGGCCTTGGCGGACCCGACCAGACGGGCGATCGTGGCCCGTCTGGCGAAAGGGGACGCAACGGTCAACGAGTTGGCAGCGCCCTTCGCCATGACCCTGCCGGGTATATCGAAACACCTCAAGATGCTCGAACGCTGCGGGCTCATCTCGCGGTCTCGGCACGCCCAGTTCCGACCCTGCCACCTTGAGCGGGAGGTGCTGGACGAGGCCGTCGAGTGGATCGAGGAGAGCCGGCGGATCTGGACGGAGCGCTTCGACAGGCTCGACGCGCACTTGCGCGACATCCAACGACCGTCTTCGTCGAGAAAGAGAGGGACTACTCATGAATGACCAGGAACGAGGGACGGACGAGCTCAATTTCACGCGTGTGTTCGACGCTCCAAGAGAACTCGTGTTTCGCTGCATGATCGACCCTGAGCACCTGACCCACTTCTGGGGCCCGATCGGGGTAAGCACACCACTTGAAAGCATCCTCGTGGACGCCCGTTCAGGCGGAGCCTTCGAGGCGGTCATGGTCAACGATGCCGATGGCAGCAAGTACCCAATGCGGGCGGTCTACGACGAGGTTGATGAGCCCGAGCGGCTCGTGTGGACCGATCCCGGTACGGGCATGACAACAATCTCTACCTTCTTAGACCTTGGCGACGCGCGTACGGAGGTCAGGATCCGCCAGACCAAGGTCCCTGAGGCCTTTCGCGGGCCTGGTGCGCGAGCCGGCTTCTTGTCATCTCTTGACCGTTTTGCTACTTATCTCGGCACGCTCACTCAAGGATCCACTCGATGACGGGGTCGTCGGTAAAGGACATCCATGTCCGAAATTGCATCGCAGCTGAACGCCGGGAGCTGGCAGAGGTCTTGACCGCATTGCAGTCCGATTTGTGGGACACACAGTCGCTGTGCGCCGGATGGCGGGTGCGCGAGGTATTGGCGCACATGACGATGCCGTTCCGGTATTCGACCCGGAAATTCGTGGTCGAAGTTATCAAAGCCGGGGGAAGCTTCAATCGGATGGCCGACCGTTGCGCCCGGCGGGACGCGGAGCTCCCGATCGATGAGCTGGTGGCGTCGCTCCGGGATAACACTGAGAACCCTTGGAAGCCGCCCGGAGGTGGGTTCGAGGGCGCATTGACGCACGACTTGGTCCACGGGCTCGATATAACGGTGGCCCTACAACTCGGCAGGAAGGTCCCCGAGGACCGCCTACGGATGGTCTTGGACGTCGTCACCAGACCGAAGTCCATCAAGTTCTTCGGAACTGATCTGGCCGGGATCGAATTGCGGGCCGACGACATCGAGTGGTCGTTCGGGTCGGGGACGCCAGTGTCCGGCTTGGCTCAGGATCTTGCCCTCGTCATGTGCGGCCGGAAGCTCCCGGAGGGACTGCTGCAAGGTGCGTCGAGCAGACGATTTGCTCATGTCATCCAATAGGGAACTCAGATCATCCAATAGGGAAGTCACATCATCCAAAGGGGGGAGGCCATCACCTCCCGGCCTTCGCTGATCACACCAGGTAATTACCGCCGGTAATTACACACCCGGTAATTAACGGAACAGATCCTGGCCAGGTGGCCGGACGATCTCTGCCTTGACCGATGACTCCCGGAACCAGCTTCGCTCGATGCCCCTAACGATTACGACGGGGATGCGGCCCGTCTTCCCCTTGGCCAGCTCAGCTGCGGACGCAATCTCGTCGGCAGTACAGATCTCGGTCGCAACAAGCTCACGGCCGAAGACGTCGGTGGTCCCCCTCATGTCGACGACCGCGGCGATCCCCGCGCAACCGATGGCGACGTCGGTGACGCCGATGCGCCACGGGCGGCCAAAGGTGTCAGAAATGATGACGGCCAATTCCAGGCCCGTCCGCGCTCGCAGAGCGTCACGGATATGGCGTGCGCTGCGGTCGGGGTCGACGGGCAGAAGTGCTGCCTGGCCGTCAACAACGTTCGAGAAGTCCACGCCGGCGTTGGCGCAGACGAAGCCATGTGGTGTCTCAGAAATAATGAGCTCCTCGCGCTCGCGCAGGACCCGGGTGCTCTCCGAAAGCACCAGTCGTCGCCGGGCGTCGGGGGCGGCCGGGTCGAGCGGGTCGAACGCCACCAGCCGGCCCTCCGCCTTGGAGATCACCTTCTGGGTGATGACCACGACGTCGCCGTCCTCCAAACTGGCACACCCCAAAATGAGCTCCGCCAGATCATCTCCTTGAGAGACCTCGGGGATGCCCTGAACAGGGACGATCGAGATCATCGCTTCAATGGAGCCGTTAGCACCGGGCGCTCGCACCTAAGCGGCGCTAGCACCGGGCCCTCGCACCCAGCACGGTCCTGGCTAGCCGCGCTGCTTCTGTTGGCCCTGACATGACCGCCGGGGCGACTATGCAGCGCATGCCCTCTGCCTCTACCTGTGCAGCGAGCTCGGAATCTGCCTCGTCGACCACCAGCGCGGATGCCAACGGTGCCCAAAGGCGGGCCACTCCGACCACCGAGACCTCATGGCCGAGGTTTGCGAGCATCCGGTCCGCGGGCCCCTTCAACGCCTTGCCAGCGATGATCGGGGAAACGGCCACGGCATCGTCGCGACGGCGGGCGACGGCGTCGGCAATCCCGGGCACGGCCAGCACAGGCCCGATCGAAACGATCGGGTTCGAGGGGCAGATCACGACTACCTCGGCTGCCTCGATCGCCTCGATTACCCCAGGTGCTGGCTGGGCAAGTTCGATGCCGTCGAAACGGACGTTTTTCACGTCAACGCTGTGGCGGAGCCCGACAAAAAACTCCTGGAACCCAATCTCCACCAACCCGGTCCCCGCTGGCTCCTCGACCGGTCCGCTTGGCCCGCTCGGCCCATCGCGCCCGTCTCGCCCGCCAGGCCCGCCAGGCCCGCCAGGCCCGCTAGGCCCGTCCCGCACGCTCGGCCTGTCCCGCCCGCTCGGCCCGCTCCCTCCGCCCCGTGGGAGCAAGCCACCGAACGGGCGCACCTGATCGCTCATTTCGACCGTAACCCTGGTTTCCACCGGGCTGTCAGTCATCGGCAGTAGCCGCGCTGCCACGCCAAAACGATGCGCCACCTCAGCCGTCACCTGGGACAAAGTGCCTCCGGCTGCAAGGCGCCCGGTACGGAAAAGGTGGGTCGCCAGGTCGCGGTCCCCCAGGTTGAACCATGTAAGGCCGGCTCCTCCCAGCCCGCTCGCATCGTTGAAAGCCTGCAGGGCTCCCATAACCGTCCAGGACTCGCCCGCGAGCCCCCAGCCGGTCTCGTCGTTTGACGCCCCTGCGAGGGTGTAGGTCACCGTGTCGATGTCGGGGCTCACGTGGAGCCCGTGCAGCACTAGGTCGTCTCCGGTATTGACCACTGCGGTGATCGCCACTTGGCCAACAACAGCCGCCAGGCCCCTCAGCATGCGCGCGGCTCCGACCCCGCCGGCGAGGGCGGTGACCCGAGGGCCCGTTGCGTTCAACTTCGTAGCGCTGCGTGCGGCCGGAGGGCTACTTCCAGCTCCGCCCGCCTTGGGTTCGCCTGGTCGCGTGCAGAAAGGACCGGGGCCTTCACCCCCCAGTCGGCCCGGATCTCAGGGTCGTCCCACGCTACGCCCAATTCGTCCGCGGGGTTGTAGTAACCGTCGACCATGTACGCGATCGTGAGGTCGCTGAGCGATGCGAAACCGTGGGCGACACCTGGTGGTATGAACACCCCGAGTGCGTTGTCGGCGTCGATGTCGAGGGAGAGTGTGGCCCGGTCCGTAACCGATCCCTCCCGTAGGTCATGCAGCACCACCCGCGCACGTCCCCTCGGCACGGTCCAGTAGTCCGCTTGGTGGAGGTGGTAGTGGAGCCCTACCACAGCGCCGGCTTTGCGCTCCCCGCGGTTCGCCTGCACCATCTCCCGCCCGAGAGGGAACCAGCTGCGCCTGTAGGTCTCGATGAAGACGCCTCGCTCGTCCCCGTGCCTGTCCGGGTTGACGATTAAGACGTCCTTGATGATCTCTGACTCGTGGATCGCGGGCACCGGGCGAGCGTACAGGCGCTGGCGCACTTCGGGCGACTGCCCAGGTCGCCGCACGCACGCGCGATGGTCTAAGGAATAGTTCCGGTCAAGGGGTCGCGGCGCGTGATGCAGTACACACTACCGGCCGTGCCCTGCATAACCGTCCAATTGGGCATTATCCGCACCGTTGTTGCACTTAGCAATTCATGCCGTCTTTGCTCGGTTATCACGTTGTCGCAAGCGAAGTCGAGGTGGGCACGGCACGGACCGGGTTGGTCTTCATCCAGGCGTTGTAGCAAAAGGCGGAGCGGTATTTCGGGCGGCCTTACCAGGTACTCGAACTCGGGCCTTGAACCGTTGCACCGTTCCCAACCGGTTAATGCGGTCCAGAACGCGGCTTCACGGTCGAACAGCTGGGGAGGGATATCGAGGCACATCTGGTCGACCAGGCTGCGGTGGCCGTCAGGCCAGGAGAACGGAGGGGGACGCTGAACCCCCTCTTCGTGAGAGACGACGCAAAACACGAACCCTCCGGGGGAAGAAAATGCGGGAGGCCGCAGCTGTGTCGCGCCGAGCGACCTGGCGAGCTCCCTCGCTGTCGCTAAATCGTCGACGTGGATGTCGAGGTGGCACCCGGCCGAGCCGGCGTCGAGGCGCTGTACCCGCAAGAACGCATCGCCCTCTTCGGGGACCAGGGTGGCAAACTCTCCGGAGGCCCCCCGGGGAGGTGACAACGTGTAATTCGTCAGCTCCTGCCAAAACGAACAGGCCGCCACGAACCCGTCAGACGGCAAGTCGATGAACGCCGTGAGCCAGCGGACAGCCACTGGCACAGGCTAGGACGTCACCTCCGAGCATCACCTCCGCGCGTTCGAAGGCTTTCCCGCTGGGGCAGCAGCTACGGCTTCGAACAGCTCCGGGTACGGTGCTGGCTCGCCGGTCCGCAGCACCGGCCGGGCCCGGCGGAGCTCCGTGCTGGTGGATGGTGCCAGCAGGCTGGCTATGGCGGTGGCTAGAGCCGCCGGGTCGCGGGGAGGCACGAGCAGGCCTGCTTCTGCCGGCAGCCCGCCGAGGATCTCACGGGCGCCTCCTGCGTCCGTGCCCACGGCGGGCGTCCCGGAGGCGAGGGCTTCGACGAGGACGAGCCCCCACGGCTCTGGCTCGGTCGATGGGTACACGAGGCAATCGAGGTCAGCTATGAGGTCACCGGCGACCGGGCCGGGCAGAGGGCCCAGCCAGTACACCCCGAGCGCACGCGCTCGGGCGGCTAAGGACTCCGCGTAGTCCTCCTTGTCAGCGACGGTACCCCCGGCGACTACAACCTCTGTGCGTGCACCGCCCGGGCCGGCCGCCAGTTCCCGTTCGCGCCGAAGCTGGGGGAGGGCTTCGAGGAGGACGTCCACGCCCTTCCAGGTATCGATCCGGCCGACGTAGCCGACGACGAGGGCGTCGTCGGGCAGCCCGAAAGCCTCGCGAGCCCGTCCCGCGCGACCAGGGAAGAACTCGGCCGGGTCAGCTTCTTCGTGGACGACAATCACGTTGCGCGGGTCGAGCTGGGAAGCAACCGCTGCCGAGACCGCCAGCACGCGTTGTGCGAAGTGCTGGGCCAGGAAACGTTCGAGGCGCAGAGCCGCGCTCGATTGGACGACGATCTCGCGTGCGTGCCAAATGTGCGGCTTGCGGGCTAGCCAGGCGGCCGCCCATCCGTACCAGCTGTGCAGCGAATTGGTATGCACGACATCGGCACGAAGGTAGCGGGCAAGCCGCCAGAGCCGGACCACGCTCACCGGCCAGGCCGCAAGGTAGGCCAGCCAGGTGCCAAGCCCGTGGCTGGTGCTGATCCGCCGCATCGGCAGCACGTGCATGGTTACGCCCACGGAGGTGAGCTCGGCGGCCATTGGGGAGCTCTCCGGCAGCGCCACATGGACGGCCCACCCTGCCTGGCCGAGCTGGCGGGCAAGCCGCAGCAGTGCTTGGTCGGAGCCGCCGCGCTCCGCGACGGGTTGCACCGACAGGACTGTCCGGCGTGGGATCATCGGGACGACCGTAGTTCGACAGAGGACGACCGTACTTCGACAGAGGAGCCGCCTTGAGAGTCGCACTCAACGTAGAGCAGCTCCTCTCACCGTCGCCGGGCGGCGTTGGGCGCTACACAGCAAAGTTGGCGACCAACCTCGTCGCCCTCGGCGTCGACGTACAGCCCGTCGTGGCGCGACATACCCACGGTGAGGTGAAGGCAGCCTGGCAGGATTTCGGCCTCGATGAGGTCCCGGAGCCAACGGTGCTCCCGCTCCCGAGGGCGGCCCTTTACGATGCTTGGCACCTCCTGGCCTGGCCACCGCTCAGCAGCGACAGGGATGTGGACGTGCTCCACGCCCCGTCCCTGGCGGTCCCCCCAAAACGCGGGAAGCCCTTGGTCGTGAGCGTGCACGATGCGGCGCCATGGCTGTACCCGGAGAGCTTCACGCCGCGGGGCCGTTGGTTCCACAGCGTCGGCGTGCGGGTGGCTGCTCGACGCGCTGACAGGGTGATCACGGGGACCGAAGCGGCGGCGGCGGAGCTCCGCGCCTACACCCGCCTCCCATCGTCGCTGGTGACGGTCGTGCCCTACGGCGTCGACACCAATAGCCTCGCCCGCGGTGAAGAACCCACGACGTCGGTGTTGCGCCGGTACGGGCTCGCTGACACGCCCTACGTCCTTTGGGTCGGGAGCTTGGAGCCCCGCAAGGGGGTTGGCGTCCTCGTTGCCGCTATGGCGCGGCTGGCAACACGGGCCGAAGCGACTCCGTTGGTCCTGGCCGGCTACGCCGGCTGGCAGAACTCCCGTGTCATCCCGCCTGAACAGCGCGCGCAGCTCGGCGAGTCGCTTCACCAGCTAGGGACGGTGCCGGAGGCCGAGCTGCAAGCCCTATACGCGGGGGCGACCGTCTTCGCTTTCCCGAGCTTCCATGAAGGTTTTGGCCTTCCAGTGCTCGAGGCGATGGCCGCTAGGGCGCCGGTCGTGGCCTCCGACATCCCGGCCATACGGGAGGTCGCCGGCGACGCGGCCGTGCTGGTACCGCCCGGTGACGTCGGGCAATGGGCGGGCGCGCTCGAGGACGTGCTCGGTAGCCCCTCGCGACGCGCCGGGCTGGCCGAAGCCGGCCGGCGGCGCGCAGCAATGTTCCCGTGGGCCGCCACGGCTGCGGGCACTTTAGAGGTCTACAAGGACCTGGTTGGCTGATCCCTCGCGAGACCCACGTGACCCAGCGTGACCCCGGCCTGACCGACCGTGACCCCAGCCTGACCCGCGTTACCCCAGCGCGACCGAGCGTGACCCCAGCCTGACCGAGCGTGACCGAAACGTGACCCGAGGGTGACCAGCCTGACGAGCCCGACCCGAGCGTGACCGATGTGGTCTCGCTAAGTCCACATCCATCACGCGCAAGGCCCTTTTTTTGCATGAGCCTCACTGATGCCATCGGCTCGGAGCCGGATCGGTCACCGCCAGGAAAATCGCCATGAAAGCCGGCATGAAAGCCGCCACGACAAGCCGACATCAAAAGTTTGTGAC
>DATKHZ010000570.1:0-6516 GCA_035509995.1 Acidimicrobiales bacterium
GAATGCGAACGGCACTCCGTACACGTCGGCGTACTCCGGTTCGAACATCCCCGTCTCGGGGCTCGCAACATAGCTTCGCCGGCGTAGCCCCCGCCCGACGACCTGCTCGCACAGGAGCTGGCTGCGGAAAGGGCGCAGGCCAAGGATGTGCGTCACGGTGTTGGCGTCCCAGCCTTCGGTCAGCATGGCGACGGATACCACGCAGCGGATGTTCTCGCCCAGTTTGCCCTTCTTGCCGATCGTGTTCATCGCCTCACGCAGGAGTTCGGCGTCCTTCAGCTGGTCGACGTCGCGACCAGGTTCGCGGTCGCGCAGAGCCTGCTTGAACGCATCGATCTCGCGGGCAGCGTACTTGCGGAACTCGTCGGTGAGAGGCTTGTCCGACTCCAGCTGCTCCGAGTCGACCAGGATCGTGCGCTGACGGGTCGTCCAGGTACCGTCTTCCACGTTGGAGAAAAGGGTGAGCTTGCCTGGCACGAGCCGAGTGCCGCCGTGGGGCAGTTCGGCGTCCCGCCCGGCGATCCAATCGAACATGAGCTTGGAGACGACCGTGTTGGGGCAGACCACGATCATTACTGGTGGTGGCTCACCGAGAGCGGCCAATTCCAGCTCATAATCAGTGTAATTTCGCTCGTAGCTCCTGTAGAGGCTCTCGATGGCACCCTCGAGCATCGACGGGATGGGCCAGTCCTCGGCGGCACCCCCGACGTTTTTGGGTGATAAGGAGCGCCGTTTGGGCAACGGCGGGACTATGTGGTCCCATAGGTTGCGGAACACGACCGGTTTCACCGCGGCGTCGTCGTCGACAGGGATGCGCGGCACTTTCACTATCCCGGACTCGATGGCGTCCATAAGGGAGAAGTCGCTCACCACCCACGGGAAGATGAAGCCCTCGTTGTAACCAGACCCTTTCAGGTAGTAGGGAGTTGCCGAGAGGTCATAGACGGTCTTTATCCCCGCTTTCCTCTGAAGGTCGAGAAGACCTTTGAACCACACCCGGGCCTCGCGGTTGCGTTCTTGGTCCTCGCTGTCCGCTTCGTCGTCGGGGTGGTCCAAGAGCTTGTCCTGGTAACAGTGGTGCGCCTCGTCGTTCAGCACGACCACTTCTCCCTTGCCCGCCCCGAACCGACGTAGCACCCGCGCCGCCACCATCTCGGAAGTCTCTTGGAAAGCGTCAGGGGCACCCGAACTGCCGCCTCTCAGGAGCTTGCGCGTGTTGGACGAAACGCCCGCTATTTCCTTGGAGTCCCGCGGCAAGAAGGCATGATAATTCGTGATCTGGACGTCGGCCTGGAGCAGCGGCTCCCAGAGATCGGACGGGACCAGATCCCGCTCCTTGTAGTAGTTGTCGTCCCGCTCCGGGTGCAGCACGCCTAAGCGGTCACGGATCGTAATGCCCGGGGTGACTACCAAGAAGCGTTTGGCGAACCGGGCGTCCCTCGGCGCCATCACCTTGTTCACCGTCTGCCAGGCGATGAGCATGGCCATCACCACCGTCTTGCCCGTGCCGGTCGCCATCTTGAGCCCCACTCTCGGCAGCGCGTCGTTATGGAGGCGGTTCTCGGGTTCGAGCCGTCGACGGTAGTCGGCGTAACCGTGTCGCCCGGCCACCTCTGCCAGGAAGATGGCAGTCTCTGCCGCTTCTCGCTGGCAGAACAACACCGGCTCCTCCCGTGTGGGTGGCTCTGCGGACCAGTACAGCAGGAGCTTGCGGGTGTAGGGGGTCACGCCGTTCCAGCCGCGGTTGCGCCAGAGCTCGACCTCCCTGCGGACATCGTTGATCAGGCTGTTCGTCTCCCGGCGTTCGCCAGTCGGGTCGAAATCGAGATGGAGGGGTGCCTGGTCCTTCCGACCCTTCTTGGCCGGAGGTACGGGTATGTAGGACTCGCTCGGACGGCGCCCCTCGACCACCTCGCCCGTGGGCCCCTCCGGCCCGATCTTGAAGTAGCGCTGCGGCGGCCAGTACGGCGAGTTGACGATGGGGTTGACAAGGTCTCCTGAAGCCATGGCGCTGGGTCCGACGGTAGTCGGCTGGCGGTGTCGAGTGCTGGCTTGGCCTCCAGGCACAGCAGGTCGTTTCGCCTACATGGGCTGCCGAGCGACCCAGCAGACGGGCATCGTGCCCAACGTGGACGCACAGCTTGTCTGTGTCGTTGACGCAGCCATGAATGCTATCGCCGGCACAGGCAGGAGTGCGTAAATGTCCCTGCCGTGGGGGTTCACATCGGTGGGCCGATCCACCCCATAAGCACACCAGCGCTCCTAGGCAATCTCCGTCTCCCCCACCGCGAGAGGCCCCAACGCTGAGCCCGCTCGCCTCACGTCGATCCTAGGATGATGGCCCGGTTGCCCGTGACGGCAACTGTGTCTGCTAATACGGCGAACAGCTGATTGAGGGAACTGGCAGTAGTTCCGGTGGGACTAGACATCGCACCAAGGAACTGGCTGCAACTCAAGCCTGGCTGGACGACCGCTATCTCGCCATGGACCAGGGGACGCGCCTCGGTCCAGTTCCCGGTGTGCCGGGCCCCGTTCCGCCTCCTCTCGCCAAGCAGCAGGAGGAGACGTAGGACAGAGTCGCTGCCTCGGACAACGGTCGCACGAGGCGAAGTCCGACCCATCATGCGTTCACGCAGGTCATCCCACAGTCCCGGGTCATTGAAACGGCTGCGGCTCCGGAGCGCCTGGGCAGTGACCACCTGGAAATCATCCACCCGAAGGCCGGGGGACCCTCCGGCCGCCTTGGCATGCCATAGGGAGAGACGAACCGGTCTTCTTCTGGTCCACTCGATGACGAGGTAATCGGCTATCTCTCCGGAGCCATCGTTGCATATGATCCAACGCCACCTCTCCACCTTTGGTTGGGCCAGGAGGTACTCCTCCAACCCTTCATGGATCGAGATCCCCGCGTTGCCGCCTGCAGCCTTCGTGCGTGTCTCAGACGCTATATCCACTCCCGCGGCTTCCCAGTCGTAAGCGACAATGTCGCGCGGGTCGCACTGCGGCGAGCTTCCGCCCTGGACGTCAAATAGCTCATGACCCTGGGTCGCTTGACCATTGATGAAGTAGATCAGCGGAGGGTAGTGCTCTAGGAACTCAGCTAGCGGCCCGATCACGCCATACCCCCGGCGAACGGTAAGGTCGGCGCCTCTGGGCGCAATGTTCCCGTTTGGTGCGAAGGAGGCCTCCCAGCAGAGGCTCGAAGTTTGGGCCTGTCGGTCGTGCATTACACCGACAACGGGCAATGAGACATCGGTGTGACGCTGAAGGTCGCGCGAGGTGATCGGGTCGGTCCCGACATGGAGTTCGAAATCTTCGAAAGGACCCAGGGGTGCGTCGGCGTCGAAGAGTTCATAGCCGCCGACGACAGTTGCCGCGTGCGGTTCGACCGCGAAGGGAACGGCTTCAGGCCAGGCTCGAAGTGCTCGCCCCCGAGCGATCTGTGGAAGGAGGTCGGACGCCGCCCCTGCCCGCGGGAACCACAAGAGCTCTGCCAACTCGGTAATCCAATCGGAGTACTCGAGAAAAGACTTGTAGCGACGCTGCCAGATCCTTCCCTTTTCAAAGGCCGCGCCTACCGTTGTGGACCCATCCTCGGTGGCGATCTGCATCATCAGGTGGCCTAGGGAGGTCTGGGCTGTCTCTGCAAGCAGAAGGTCGGTGTCGGTGCGCGATCCGGCCCTGGTCTTGTAGGTCGTACCGCGAGTGCCTGCGAGGATATTGCGCATCCCGATCGACGAGACCGAGATCCGCCGAAGGCTTCTGAGGTACCCGTCAACGCGTTCGGATGACACGACGCGGCGTACGTCCGGGACTTCCAAGGCGGCCAGCAACGCGTTGCCTAACCGCGGGTCGTCTGCATCGACGAACAACAACGAAGGCAGATCAGTCCTGGGCGCAGGCCTGTAAGAGACAACGCTGAGACCGTACTGGACCGACTCTAAAGTCAGGTCGGCAGACCAGGGTGGGACCCCTCTCCGACGAGTGACAACCGCGAGCAGAGACGCGTCCGCGGTAGCAACAACCATGAGTACAAGGGCACCGGACAGGACTTCGCCCTGGCGCATGGACGAAGGCAGATGGTGGTCGGTGCCGAGCGGGCGCCACCCGGGCTGATCGATCTCGTAGACGATCGGGCGGGGCATGGGTGACAGGTCACCGGGATCGATATCTCCCTCCCGCTCATGCAGGGACTCAATGTAGGCGCGGTTCGAGGCCTCTGCCATCACCTCGGCATCTACGAGCCCTGGGAGGACCGTCGCCCAGTCCGCGTCCTCTTGGTAGAGGCTTCGGACGACACCCTTCAGTTCGGGGTAGACGTCCGAGTCGTTGACGGTGACGAGCACAGATTCCTGAGGGAATGCCTCGCTGACACGAGCCAACCTCCCGATCAACTGGACGGTCGCGGGTATCGACTTGTGCTTGTCGTGATATGCGACCAGCCGGAGGCGAGGAAGGTCGAATCCCTCACCGAGCATGCCCACGACTGCAACGGCGCGGAGCTCACCGCTCTGCAAGCGACGGATGACGCCCAGCTGGTGACTTTCACTTAGCCGGCTTGTCAGTACTTCGACGTCAAGTCCGGCCCGTTGGTAGCGCTGCGCGAGATCTGTGGCGCGGGCGACGTTTTGGGCCCTGACTAAAAGAGCGCTTGTAGCGTGCTCCTCGGTCGCCATGAGCCGGACAACCTCAGCGGTGATGACGCGATCCCTGGCTCGGACATCGTACGGTGCCGGTAAAGGAAGGATAATCGGCCGGATCGGTTTATAGAACCGTTCAGCGATCGCCTGGCGAAGTGGAAAGTAGAAGGTCCGGGTCCCTGGCACGGGCTTCCGGTCCAAGCGGAACGGCGTAGCCGTGAGGAACACGGCATTTGAGTACTCCAAATGATCGAGCACCGCTCGCCAGGTGGCGGCGGGAAGATGGTGGGCCTCGTCGACGATCACGAGATCGAACATGTCTGCAGGCGGAACTGAGATCCCGGCTTCGGAGGCTGGGCTTATCGATTGGGGGATGGCGACGACGACGTCAGAGGCGAGAAGATCGTCCCAGACCGTTCCCATCCCTTCTACCGTGTCCACTCGGATCCTCGAGGGTTCGTGCCATCGGCTAAGTGCGCGCGCTTCGCGCAGAAGCCTCATGGAGCGGAAATTGTCCGCGGTCTGCTCCCGAAGGGAGGTGGACGGGACCATGACGAGGACACGGCGGGGAGGACACGGCACCAAGAACGGAGCTGCCAGGGCGACCCCCGTCTTGCCGGTACCGGTGGGGAGGGAGACGAGGGCGGGTTCCTTCGGCGTCAACGTCCAGTGCGCCAGAAGGGATCCGAGCGCACCAAGCTGGGGCGACCTCCAGCTGGCACTCAGCAGCTGGAACGCATCTCGCTCGTTCTTCCAGTAGTCCAACGTCGCCCGTCCTCGTATGGGGAGCCCCTCACATGTGTAGCGCGCCAGCCGTTCCACAGTGCGGATCGCTTTGACCGGCAGAGCAGGGCAACTAGGGGGCACCACGCGGCCTTGGGCAAGGCCATGCATGGGCCTCGGCACCTTGGGCGGGAATTCTGCCGTGAGGCATGCAAAACAGGCCGGGGTGTGGTGGCTACTGTTACCAGCCTCAGGCGATGATAGCCATCGGCTGGTACCACAGGGGCTCCTGGCGCTCACGGCGGTCCCGCTGCATCATGTACTGGTGATCAGGGTGGCGTCGTTCCCACCGGACCTGGGTGCCTGGGACCAGGACGCGCACCCCTACTACCTCGAAGTCTTCGGCGAGGCAGAGCCGGTGCTCGACATGGCCCACGCCGAAGTCATCCCGGCCGGGGGCGCCGTGGCGGGGACCACGACCCCGACGCCGATCTACGAGTACTGGTGGACGATAGGTCACGGCGGCACGAAGCCGGAGCACCGGCACCTTTTCGAGAACCGGAAGAAGCTCGACCTCTGGCACCGGCTGGAAGACGTCGCCGCGCGGGTGTACATGTACTTCCCCATCTCGGGAGGATGGCGAGCGCAAGAGCTCGTGGCCAGCGCGAAGTACCTCGGTCCCGTGGCAAACCAGTCGGACTGGACGGCGAAGGCCGCTGCGGACTGGCAGCGGATGCAGCCGATCCTGGCCGGCGCCGGTCAGGCCGCTGCAGCGCTCGGAGAAGTACCTGGTGTCGGGGCGGTCGCCGCCGGCGCGAGCCCAATCTTGTCAGCAATGTCGAAGCTCCAGGTCGGCAACGTGCCCCAAGGCGTCAAGGGGTTCGATTGGTACGTCGAGAAGGTAACCGTGCCCGCGTCGGCCCGTCACGGCGTGATGCAAGGCATCGTGTGGGCGATCCCTAAGAAAATGTTCGAGTTGCTCGGAGGCAGGCTTACCGGCAGCCTCGCGTTGAGCTTCGTGCCCGCCTGGCCGGCGGGGGACAAGTCGACTTGGAGGGCCCAACCGTTGCCGATGTTGGCTCACGCCGTGGTTTACGCTGACGGCGAGAGGTCCTGGGTGCCCGCGCAGAACCAGTTCGTCGAGCTGGGGCTG
>DATKHZ010000571.1:0-2182 GCA_035509995.1 Acidimicrobiales bacterium
GGCCGGCGTGCCGACTGTGGCCGCTTTCGGCCCAGGTTTCCTACCCCGCGCCCACGGGCCCAACGAGTCGCTCGCCGCCGCGAGCGTCCTGCAAGCAGCCAAGATCTACGCTCTCGGAGCGCTCGCGTACCTCGGGAGCGACAATTGATCGTCGACGCCCACGCCCACGTCTTCGCCGCTGCCTCTGAGCGCTTCCCCCGAGCCGTGCACGAGCTCTACCCCGCCGAGATGGAAGTACCTGTGGCCGACCTTCTGGCAGCTATGGACCGAAATGGTGTCTCGCGCGCGGTCCTCGTTGCACTCTCGCCGCACGACGAGTACCTCGCCCACTGCCTCGAGGCTCACCCCGGCCGGTTCGCCGCAGTCGGTATCTGGGACCCCAGCTCCTTCTCGCTCGAGATTTATAGGCGTCGTCGTGACACGGTCCCGTTGCAGGGGCTGCGATTTTTCGACCTAGGCGACGCGGCCATCGACGAGGTCACCGACCTGGCGGTCTTCTCGTTGCTCGAGCAGATGGAGGCCGACGGAACGAAGCTGTGGTTCTACTCGGGGCAGGACCAGCTGGCGCTGCTCGACCGTGTCCTGGAACGCCTGCCCGCACTCACGGTGGTCCTCAACCACTTGGGCTTCTCTCCCGGGACGCTCCGGATCGACGAGCACGGCCGCCCCCGCTTCGACGAACAGCTTCCGCCGAGGCATTTAGCGTTGACGTGCTCTCTTGCGCGCCACGCCGGCGTGCACGTGCTGTTCTCCGGCCACTACGCCTTCAGCGACGTGGGCTACCCCTATGCCGACCTCGACGGGGTGGTGGCAGCCCTGCTCGACGCTTACGGGCCCGAGCGTTTGCTCTTCGGCAGCGACTTCCCGTGGATCCGGTCCGAGCCCGGGTACGCCGAAACCGTCGCTCTCGTCGCCCGCCAGCTCGGAGGGCTGTCGGCAGACCAACGTGCGGCGGTGCTCGGCACTAACGCTGCGGCCATGTTCGGCTTCCGCTGAGATCAACGGGCGTCGCGATCGACTTAGGGGTATCCCGCCGTATTAGGCGACATGGTCATGATCGAGCCCCACCCCGGCACTCAGCTTGTCGCAGCGCCCATAATTGAGGGCCGGTCTGTCTAAGATGCCGACGGGACGACTCAAATGGACGAGCGCCGGGGATGACGTGGACATTTTCAAGGAGTTCACTTTCGAGGCGGCCCATCGGTTGCCGAACGTGGAGCCCGGTCACAGGTGCGCGCGGTTGCACGGGCACTCCTTCCGGGTCAGGGTACACATCGAAGGCCCGGTCGACGAACGGTTGGGCTGGGTGCGCGACTTCGCCGACCTCAGCGCGCCGATGCGCCCCTTGCTCGATCAGCTCGACCACAACTACCTGAACGAGGTCGAAGGACTGGACAACCCGACCAGCGAGCGGCTGGCGTGCTGGATCTGGGAGCACCTGCAGCCCGGCCTGCCTGAACTGTCCCAGGTGGTGGTCCAAGAGACCTGCACTACCGGCTGCATCTACCGCGGCGAATGAGCGCTCCGGGTGAAGGCGCCCGACGTGTCGCCGTGCTGGCCAGCGGAGGCGTGGACAGCGCGGTCCTCGTGGCCGATCAGAGCTGTCAGGGCCAGGTGGTGCAACCGATCTACATCCGCTTCGGTCTCGCCTGGGAGCGGGCCGAGGAGGAGCACCTCCGCCGGTTCCTCGGCTCGTTGCCGGCGGACTGCCAGGCGCTGCCGCTCGTCGCACTCGAGTTCCCGGTGGCCGACGTGTACGGCTCGCACTGGAGCGTGTCGGGAGACGAGGTGCCCGACGAGGACACGCCCGACAGCGCTGTGTACCTGCCGGGACGCAACCTCCTGCTGCTCGCCAAGTCGAGCGTCTGGTGCGCCCTGAACGACTTCGGCGTCGTGGCGCTCGGCACGCTGAAGGGGAACCCGTTCGCCGACAGCAGGGCGGAGTTCTTGGACGGCCTCGCCGCGCTGGCCAGCCTGGCGCTCGACCGGCCACTTTTCGTCGAGACGCCGTTCGCCGGGTTCACCAAGGTCGAGGTGCTGGAGCGTGGCCGGCACCTGGCGCTGGAGCTCACCTTCTCGTGCATCGACCCCCAGGATGGAGAACACTGCGGACGCTGCAACAAGTGCGCGGAGCGACGGCGGGCGTTCGCCATGTCGGGGCGGGTTGATCGGACGGCCTACG
>DATKHZ010000572.1:0-2767 GCA_035509995.1 Acidimicrobiales bacterium
TCGAGCCTAGCGCACCCTTCGTGAGGCCGAGACCGAACACGATCGAGGTCGCCGAGCCCGGAGGTGTGAACTGGACGATCCGGAGCCCCGCCATCGGGGAGACGTCATCGTCGAGCCTCCAACCGAGTTGCTGATAAAAACCCTTGGCTCGGTCGACGTCGGTCACGGGGACGATATGGATCTCCAGCTTCAAGTTGACCGGGCCGCCGTCTGCTTTAGTTGCGCTCATGTCTCTCTCCGGCTACTAATCGCTTTTAGTCGGTCCGACGCATTGCCTTTCAAGCGAAATCGCTCCCCTGGGGTACCGGGGATGATCCACTGCATTGCGAGACAAAGATCGTCATGTTCAGTTAACCCGTGTGGTCGTTGTGAGTCCAGGACTTATAACCAAAGAGTGATAGGCGCCGCCTATCACCCGTGTCAGCTACACCGTCGAGGGGGGACTCGGACAGCTCAGCTACTTCCGAGCGTCTTCTTGGGCGGCACCTCGTGAACGGCGAGTCCGTTCACCACCTCAATGGTGTTCGAGGCGACAACCGACCCGAAAACCTCGAGTTGTGGACGCGTCCCCAACCAGCGGGTATCCGTGTGAGCGACGCGATCCTCTGGGCACGGTCAATCTACGACCGCTACGTGGTGAATGGCGCACCTCCAACGATGCTCACGCTCGCGCCTGAGCACCCTTGGAGGTGGCGGGAATTGAACCCGCCGGTCCCCCTCTTCCGACGGTCCTGCCTGGCAGCCTAAAATGTCTGTTGATCTGCTCGAATGGCTTGACCATTACGTGCCGGTGGTGACCGCTGGAGGCCGGTTTTCCGCGTCCTCGCCGCGTCCTCGCGTCCTCGCCGCGTCTTTTCGCGTCACACGAGAGCGCTATTATCTGTACCGGCAAACAATCGCATTGTCATTACGCGGGAGGGTTTAGGGATGGGTTTTATCGAGCCCACCAACTTCACGTGGGCCACGGACAGTGGTGGCCGGCGCGGCAAGCAACCCGTTCGCGGGACTTCCTGGAAAGCCCGTTATCGCGACGAGGACGGCCGCGCTCGCTCGCGCTCTTTCGCCACGAAAACCGAAGCGCAAGACTTCCTTTCTCGCACTAGCGCCGACATGCAGCGGGGTGACTACATCGATCCGGTCGAGCGGCGGCGCCACTTTTCCGACTGGGCCAATACGTGGTGGGCTACAACGGTGAAGCTACGGCCGACAACCCGCCGCGGGTACTGGCAGCTCCTCCAGGGCCACGTCCTCCCGTACTTCGGCACCCGGGCGATGGGCAACATCGACTACATGTGCGTCGAGAAGTTCATAGCGGCCAAGCTTTCCGAGGGCCTGTCGCCGAAAAAAGTCCGAGATGCCGTCTCAGTTGCCTCGCTGGTCATGAAGTGTGCCGTACGGTCCAACGCCCGCAAGGACAACCCCGCCGCCGGCCACCAGATCCGGGTCGTCAAACGCAAGCTCCGCCCTGGCGATGTCCCCGACACGGCTGACATCAAGCGCCTGGTTGCCCACGTCCGTGACCCGTACAAGCCGGCGGTTTGGTTGTTGGCCTTCACAGGCCTGCGGCCGTCCGAGCTATGCGGCCTTCGGGTGAAGAGCGTGGACTTTGCCCGGCGGCTGGTCCGGGTCTCCGAGACGCTGTTACCCGTGCACCGCTACGGTGGCTCGACCTATTCACTTGTTTCCGGCCCTCCCAAAACTGATGCGGGTGACCGGGATATCCCGATCCCTGCGTGGTTGTGTGACGACTTGGCCGCCATGCTCGCCGAGCGCACCGTCGGCCGGGCAGGGGGTCTTGGCCGTGACGAGTATCTGTTTGTCCGTCCGAGTGGGCTTCCCCTCAATCTCGACAAGTTCCGCCAGGGCGTCATCCGTCCGGCACTTCGCGCCGCCGGCCTGCCTGAGAGCCTTCGCACCTACGACCTCCGCCACAGCCATGCAAGCCTCCTGATCGAGCAGGGCGCCAACGTGCTCGCTATCGCACAGCGCATGGGCCATACCGATCCCTCGGTCACCTTGCGTGTCTACGGGCACCTCTTTGCCGGTGTCCAGGAGGACCTGACGCGGCGACTCGACGACCTGCGGCGCGTCAGCGCGGATCCAGCCAGCGGCGACGTCGTCCAGCTCGAGCAGGTCCGGCGCTCTGTCCAGCCTCGCCACTAGGCTGGGTCGGAGCATGGAGACGAGCCTTTACCCGCCACCCGGGCCGAGCCTGACGCCTGAGGAAGCGCAAAAGGTCGAGGCCGGGGTCAATCAGATGTTGGAGGGCATGGGCCACCGTCCCGAGCCGATCACCGGATGGTGGAGCTCAGTGCGATTTTCCGAGCTCGGTGACGTCACCATCGTCGAGGCCTGGTTGCTTGGTGACCATGACGGCGTCCGTCGGCTTGTCGAGTTGCTCCATGCTCGCTCCCAGGCCAGCGCCGAGAGGATCGCGCGGGACCCTGAGTTCATGGCGTTCCTCCGCGACCGAATGGCGCGTCTCGGCTAAGCGCCGTTCCACGTGCCTCTTGGCAGGGTTGATGCCTTCGGGGACTGGATCGACCGCGACGACCCTTCCTACCGGGTCGCCAGGCCGATCGAAGCTTGGATAGCTGAGCTTGGCAGCCGGCCTTGGGCGGGGCCGAGCGAGCCCGTGCCTGAAATGTCGAACCAGCCCGAGTACGAGGTTCGTACCGCTGTTCTGTCGGGCATCGCAGCCGTCGAGGTGATCTACCGGCACACGTACGACCCCGGAGCGTCTGCCGGTACCGTTGACCTGATCTGG
>DATKHZ010000573.1:0-6852 GCA_035509995.1 Acidimicrobiales bacterium
TGCTGTAACCACGACAACGCCACGATCGAGCCGCATTCAGCGGCCACCGAGATGAACAGCCAGTGCCAGTGCAACCGGTCGAAGGTCGCCGCGACGTCAGCCATATCGCCGGCACGGCGCACGACGAACAGTGCACCGCCGGCCAGGACTGCAACCTCCACCAAAAAGCGCACAACGTTGACACGCTTGGTGCGCCGGGGGACCGCGCGCGCTTGCCCGCCGGCAAGACGCTGGCCAGCGGGGCCCTTTGCGCGGGGATCCGGGTCCCCAACACCTTCGACGGGCGGGGAAAGCACTACCACAAGCACGCTAGCGCCGGGCCACTACCACGCCCGGACATCTTGGGCTTGGGTAGCTCTCCCCACGGCTCGAGGGTCGCCCGATGGGTAGGGAGGGGAAGTCGGGGTATAAGGTTAGGCAGGCCAAGCTCACCAATTTCTGGTGAGGCACCGAACCAGCCGAAAACAGCGCATAGAGGGCAGCGCGCCCCGAAACCTTGACCGAGACCGTTGTATGAGCGTGCCAGCAGTTATGTCACCTGGGAGGCCTGGGAGGCCGGGAACTCCGATGACTCCCTCAACCCCGGACCGCTTGCGCCGACCTAAGAGTGTGGACACTCACCAGCACCACATCGAGCTGCCGCGCCTGCGAGAGCTAGCCAAGCGGGCCGCGCCTCAGGTCATAGAGGCGACGCTGATCCCGCTCGGCCTTTTCTACGTAGCTCTGTGGGCGCTCGGGCCAAAGGGCGCGATATGTACCGCGCTCGGTTGGACCTACCTCGCGCTATTGCGCAGGATCTGGCGGCGCGAACGCCTCCCCGGCGTCCTGGTGATCGCCGCCCTCGGCCTAACGGCTCGTTCGGTGGTAGCGCTGGCAAGTGGCAGCAGCGGCCTTTTTGTATATTTTCTCCAGCCTTCTCTGGCAACCGCCTTGGTGGGCGGTGCGTTCTTGTTCTCGGTGCCCCTCGGTCGCCCGCTTGCTGAGAAACTGGCCCACGACTTCGTGCCGATGCCTCCCGCCTTTTTCAAGGGCCCCAAGGTGCGCCAACTTTTCGTGAAGATCAGCTTGCTCTGGGCGCTCGTCAGCCTGATCAACGCTGCGGCCACCATCACCCTTCTCCTGAATGTGCCTATTGCCACCTACTTGGCGGCGAAAACAGGCGTTTCGTGCAGTCTCACCTTGGGCGGGATCCTCCTGTCGTCGTGGTGGTTCCGGCGCAGCTTGCGCCGCCACGGCGCAGATCTGCCATACCCGGCCGACGAGCAGACGGCAGCCGGGCCGGTGGCTCAAGTAGCTCTAGCCGCCGCCGCTGCCTGAGAGCGCTCCAGCCGCGCCTGCTGCGCCCCACTGAGCGGAGCGGTCCGGCTCTTGCGACGACTTATCCTCCCACCACCAAGCGAGCCCTGCCAGGCCGGGGCCAGTGTGGGCGACCATGACCGGGCTGAACGAGCCGACGAAAGCGGTCGCTGGCTCGACGTGAGCCCGGACCTGGCCCAGCAGCTCTTCGGCTACCTCTGGTTCGAGGGCGTGCAGGGCGGACACGTGCAGTATTGACCCGCGGCGGAGCTGTTCGTCCAGGTCGGCCGCCCAGAGAGTGACGATCCTCCGGCAGGCCTGCCGGCGGCCACGCGCGGGCCGCAGCGGCCTGACCCTGCCCTGCCTGAATTCGAAGACGGGTTGCAGGCCGAGCCAGCGGGCTCCCATCGCGGCGATGCCCGGCACCCGCCCGCCGCGAGCGAGGTGCTCCAGCGAAGGCAGTGTTGCCAGCAACCTGGCCCTCCGTGCGGCACCCTCCGCCGCTGCTACGACGCCCTCGAGCGGAAGACCCGCACGCGCAGTCCTGGAGGCGGCCAGCACCACGAGGCCCTCTGCGCCGGCGGCGGTCCCGGTGTCCACAACGGCCACCCTTTCTCGGTCGCCACCTTGCTCCTCGAGGAGGCCCGCTGCCAGCCGAGCGGCCTCGTACGAGCTGCTCATGTGCCGTGAGATCGTGAGGATGACGACCCCATCGCCCTGGCCGGCCCGGCTCGCCGCGTCGACCAGCTCACCCGGCGCAGGGCCTGAGGTGCTGAGACCTTCCCCCAGCCTTGCAAGTACTTCTGCCATGTTGAGCTCGGTGTCGCGGTACTGCTCCCCGCCGATGGTGACCCACATCGGCACGACTGTCACCCCGTTGGCGTCCGCCAGCGACGTGGGCAACGACGCGGCGCTGTCTGTGACTACGGCGACTGTCAGCTTGTGGCCTCTCGTGGCCGGTCCCCGCTCGGCTTGGCGCGGGTGTCACGGTCCAGCAGCAAGCGGTTGAGGTACACAGAAGGCCCGCGGCGGAGAGGGGCAGCATTGCCCATTAACCTCTTTGCGACGATCGGTGCGAGCACGGCCGATGCGGCTATCAAGCCCGCCCGTCCATGTACCCGGGCGACGACGGGTACGAGGATGACGTCGGCGATAAAGCTACCGATCGCTGTCTCCCCCGCAATCTTGCCGAGCACCAAGCCGGCCAACAGGACGCCGGACCCGGCCGGCGCTGTCACCAACAGCGCCCCTATCGCAGGAGAAATCCCGCGGCCCCCGGCGCCGCCGAGGACGGGGGACCAATTATGGCCGATCACTGCGGCACCCCCTGCCAGTGCAGCGGCACCGGGGTGGTCGCGCCCAGCGAGCAATGGCCCAACGGCTCCCTTCGCCAATTCGAGGAGACCGACCGCAATCAACGGCCCGGCCCCGGCAACCGCGTACAGGCCGCTGCCCGAAACCGTGCCGCTGCCAACTGTGCGCAGGTCCACTCCAGCACGACGACGCGCCGCAATGTTGGTCAATGGGATGGCACCCGCGCTAAACCCCGCCGCAACGGCGATCACGGGACGAAGCCGGGCCACGTTCGCTCACGTTGCATTTCATCAGGCACGGGGTAGGAACTCCTCCGAGGACCGTTGGACGCCGCGGCCGCGAGGATACGCCAAAACTCGCCGGCCTTACCGTACTGTTAAACCCGGACGGCCCAACCGACGTTAAGGAGCACAGATGGACCCGTTGCTCATCGTCCTGGTGATCGGTTGCGCTTTGGCGTCGGTGACCTACGCAGCGCGAGGAGTTCACGCGCGCTCGCGAACCGTCGAACGCCACCAGCAAGCGCTGGGCACTCTGGCCGATATAACCCAGCGGCCAGACGCGGCTCAAGGTTGGTCCGAAGACGCCACGGACCACCAGGCTCACGTGCGTGTGATCGGCCCCAGCGGCCAGATTTCACCCGCCAGCGGCGTGGCCCTGCCTCCACCGCGCGCTCTTTCGTCGCCGGGCGCCGTGAGCCCTTCGCCGTTCCGCCGGCCCTCCCGGACAGCCCCTTCGCTCGCGGCTATGGACGCCGTAGCCACCTCAACCAACCTCGGGCGTTCGCCGGGTACCCAAGTCCTGCGCAGCGGGCCGGGGCGCCCGGCACACCGCTCGCTGCCGGGCCATGAGCCCGCAGAGGCGACGTTGCCGGGTCTGCCACCGCGGCCGGACCTGTTCCTCGGGAACGGGCTGGCAGAGCCCGGGCTGTCCGGTGAACCGACAAGGCCGGTGCCTGTCGTCCAGCCGCAGATCTTCCATTTCGACGACCTGTCACCGCGCGAAAAGTCTGCGAGAGATGGCGCCGGCTCCCCCCGCCTCGGCAAGCTCCGCCTGGCAACTCGCCACTTTGGCCACCGCCCGTCAATCGCCGGTGTCGTGCTGGCAGCGGCTGCAGTGGCCGTGGCTGTAGCAGCTGTAGGGATAGCACTCGACCTGCGCTCCGTGCCAAGTCAAAGCCGGTCACAGTTGCAGACCGCAGCTCAGCAGACGCCATTGAGCACGGTCGCATCCCCGACCCGCAAGGCGAGCCCGCCGACCACAATGCCCGTCCCGACGACGCCTCCTGCCACCGTCGCGTCCTACCCGGCAGTCTTGGTTTCTACGAGCGGCGGCACCGCGACATACCAGCTCAGCTCGCCGTCGGCCTCTATCGTCGTCACCGCAAAAGGCCGTTGCTGGCTGGAAGTCAGGGCGAACAGCCCGCTCGGCCAGATCGTCTACGAGGGGATCCTCGAGGCGGGCCAACAGTCCTCGGTGACTGGCCCGGCGTGGCTTCGCGTGGGCGACCCTCCCGAGGTGGCGGTCAGGGTGGACGGGACACGGATGCCAGTCCCGGGGTCCACGCACGCAGTGCCGCTCAACCTGCAGTTCAGCTTGGGCTGATCGCGTCCCAGGTCGGCACCAGCGAACGAGCAGCCCGGGCCTCGTCGGCACGACCGATCGGTGTAGTACGGGGCGCGCCTGCCACCGTCTCAGGGCTCTCCTGGGCTATCTCGAGCAAGGCTGACGCGAGCGCGGCGACAGTCTCGGGGCTCTCCGTCTCGGTCGGCTCGATCATGAGCGCCTCCTGGACGACCAGGGGAAAATACACGGTCGGGGCGTGGAAACCCTTCTCCAGAAGGCGTTTGCCGACATCGAGGGCTCGCAGCTCGTGGGCCGTACCCGGTGCGGCGTGGGTGGACACAACCACCTCATGCATCGCCGGGCGGTCGTAAGGGATCCGGTAAGTCCCGCGAAGCTGGGCGAGCAACCAGTTGGCGTTCAAGACGGCTGCTTCTGACACCTTGCGCAAGCCGTCGGCACCGTTGCACAGGATGTAGGCCCAGGCCCGCGCCAACGCCAGCGCGTTGCCGTGCCAGCCGTGCACCCTGCCGATCGAGCGGGACGGGTTTTCCCAGGTGAAGCTGCCGTCGTCCAAGCGCTTGGGGACCGGGCCGGGCAACAGGTCCGCAAGGGCCCGGGTAACCGCGACCGGACCGGCGCCGGGCCCGCCGCCCCCGTGCGGCACGGCAAAAGTCTTGTGAAGGTTCAAGTGCACGATGTCAAAGCCCATGTCCCCAGGCCTTGTCACACCGAGGATCGCATTGAGGTTGGCGCCGTCGTAATAGAGCAGGCCGCCCTCATCATGTACGGCTGCGGCCAGTTCCGCGATGTGGTCCTCGAAGAGCCCGAGGGTATTGGGGTTCGTAAGCATGATCCCAGCCACGTCAGCGTCGAGGTACTGCCGCAGGGCTGCCGGGCTGACGAGGCCCCGCTCGTCAGAGGGGATGCTGACGGTGGTGTAGCCCGCGAGGCTCACCGAGGCCGGGTTGGTCCCGTGCGCCGAGTCCGGGATGAGCACCTTGCTCGGCGAGCGGCCCTGGCTCTGGTGCCAGGCACGCATTATGAGCAGCCCCGTCAACTCGCCGGCCGCACCAGCCGGGGGCTGAAGGGTGGCGGCGTCCATGCCCGTGATACGGCACAGGGCATTGGTCAAGTCCCACAGAAGCTCCAACCATCCCTGGGCATATGGCGCCGGCGTGGCCGGGTGGACGTAGCCGAGGCCGGGCAACGCCGCCGCCTCGTCGCAAACTTTGGGGTTGTACTTCATCGTGCAGGACCCGAGGGGGTAGGCCCCCAGGTCGACCGAGTACTGCCGGTGGGATAGGCGCGTCACGTGCGCAACGAGGTCGCGCTCTGAGATCTCCGCCAGCTCGGGTGGCTCGGGCCGGAGCTCCCCGGCCGGGACGAGCTCCTCCGCAGTCCACTCAGGGACGCCGGTGGTCCGGAACGAAGCGGAACGTCGGCCAGGCACGGAGAAATCAAAGATCGTCGGTTCCTCGTCGTGGCCGAGCAGCGGTGCTGAGCTCGCCTTGCCCCCGGGTGCACCCCTCCGGCTAATCCCGCTCATGAGACGACCTTTTCCATGGCAGCCACGAAGGCGTCGATCTCGGCGCGGGTGCGCTTCTCGGTCACTGCCACGAGCAGGCCGCGGCGGTCTCCTACTTCTACCGGTATGCCGGCCAAGAAGCCTTCCTCAGCCATGCGCTCGATGACCAGGTCAGCAGGAAGGGGCAGCTCGAGCGCGAACTCCCGCACAACGGGCGCTTCAACGAGGGGCCTGACACCGGGTAGCGCGCTCAGGGCGTCCCTCGCGTAGCGGGTACCGCGGGCGCAGCGCAGGGCCAGCTCGCGCAGGCCCCACGTGCCGAGCCAGGCCATCTGGACCATCGCCCCTATCGCTATGAGGGTCTGGTTGGTACAGATGTTGGAGGAGGCACGCTCGCGTCTTATGTCCTGCTCCCGGGCACGCAGCGTTGTCACGTAGGCCGTTCGTCCCTCGGGGTCGACCGTGCGGCCCACCAGGCGCCCCGGCAGGCGCCGGGTGTGCTCGCTCGCCACAGCGAACATCCCGAGGTACGGGCCGCCGAACGCCATCGGCATGCCGAACGGCTGGCCTTCGGCCACCGCCACATCTGCTCCCTGCTCGCCCGGCGTCCGTAGCAGGCCAGCGGCCACGGGGTCGAAGACGGCAACCAAAAGGGCGCCGAGGTTGGTGGCCGCTTCCCGCGCCGGCCCGAGGGGGTCGATACAACCGAGGTAGTTCGGCGAAGCCGCCACCAGGGCGGCCGGATGCCCGTCACCACCTTCTCGTGGGCCGGCGGCACCGGCTGCGAGGTGATCGGCCGCTGCGCGCTCCCATGCCGTCCGGCCTTCGACCAGGGGCACATCCACAATCTGGGTACCTCGACCAGCGATCAAGGTCGCCAGGGCCTGGCGCCAGCGCGGGTTGAGACCTGCGCTCACCCAGACGGTCCTGCGCCCCGTCGAGGCAATCGCGACGTTGACAGCCTCGACCGTCGCCGTCGCGCCGTCATAGACAGAGGCGTTGGCGACAGGCAGCCCCGCCAGCCGCGAGACGAGCGTCTGGTACTCGAACAGGGCCTCGAGGACTCCCTGGGCCACCTCGGGCTGATAGGGCGTGTAGGACGTGACGAACTCGGAGCGGCCCCCCAGCGCCCGCGTGACCGCCGGCACGTC
>DATKHZ010000574.1:0-2890 GCA_035509995.1 Acidimicrobiales bacterium
GCTTCGGGCGAAACCCAAACGAGCAGTCCAAGAAGTCGGCCTCGAAGATGGGTTCGAGGACGATCTTGGCCGCTTGTTGGGCCACCCGATCCTTGACCGTCGGAATGCCCAGCGGCCGAGTGCGGCCGTCGGGCTTTGGGATCTCCACCCGCCGCACAGGCTTTGGGCGGTAGATGCCTGCACGGAGGCTGTCACGGAGTTCTTCGAGCATGGGCTCGACTCCATAGGCCTCCACAGCGGCGATGGTCACCTGATCGATGCCTGCCGCTCCACGATTGGCTCGGACCCGTTCCCACGCCTCCCAGAGAATGTCGTCCCTGTAGATGCGGTCATAAAGAGCGTGGAAACGCCGACCCTTCGACTGCTTGGCCGCAGCCCATAGCCGGTTCTGGAGGCGTCGAACTTTGACCTGGGACGGATCTCCCAGGGGGGAGATGGACGGGGCGGTCCCCGCTATGCCCTCACTCGTTCCTCTGTTCCCGGCGTGACCGAAGTCGGGGTCCTTCCTCTCCCTGAGGAGTACTACGACCCCGTCGGACTCCCGCTTCCCTCCACTCGACTTCACCACTGGCTTATACGAGTGGTCTTTGCTGACAAGGCTGGGAAGACGGGCCTCTCCTGTTCCGAACCAAGCCGTGTGCACGTGCCGATCCCCATACCCCGAGGGGACCCGACCGGGGGCATGTCCGGAACGCCAGTCGGTCGGATACTGCCTTCGCCGTGCCGTGAGCGGCTCGACTCCCCTGTTGTATTTCTGACGAGGCTGCAGGACTCGCGCCTTTCGGCACTACGGCCCGCGCACTTGCTCCCTCCAAAGAGGCTCTTGACGCCCCGCTTAGCCCGCCATCTCTCGACGACGAACCGGGGCCTGCTACCGGGCTGTCCGGCCTTTACCCGGGCGGGACTTACACCCGCTGGTTTGGTCCAGCTTTCAGGACGCACCACGGGTACGAGATTACGGAGAATCCGGGTGGGAGGGCCATACGGGCTCGGTGACCGGTGCTGGAACGGACAAACTACGGGCCATGGACGACATAGGGCCCGCCTTCTCGCACTTCGGCATCTGCGTGAGCGACCTGGAGCGGTCGCTGGCCTTCTACTGCGGGGCCTTGGGATTCGAGAAGGCCGAATCACACGAGATCGGCTCGGAATTCGCTGCACTAATGGACCTGCCCGACGTTGCAGTCACCTCGCAGTTCATTCGGCGGGGACCCACTGCGATCGAACTACTCGCCTTCCGCGAGCCGGGCCCTTTCGGGGAACAGACACGGCGTGCGGTCAACCAGTTGGGGCTGACCCACCTCTCGTTCAGGGTTGACGACGTGGCGGCAGCTGCGGCCCGGGTCGTCGAGTTGGGCGGCTCGATCGTCGAGTCCAGCCGCACGACGATCGACCTCGGCGGAGCCGCGCTCGAATTCCTCTACTGCACCGATCCTGACGGTGTGCGCGTGGAGTTGATGGATCTCGGCTGAAGGGCGTCACCCTGCTCGGCAAGAGCTTGGGCGTCGAGCTCCCGGTCGATACGCTCCGCGTTGCGCTCCTCCAGGTGCATCCAGCGGAGGGCGACGGGGATCATCGGCCACAGCATCAGCGTGTCGCCGACCACCCACATGATGGAGCCACCGATGTGCAGGTCGTTGACGTAAGACGGGCCCCACGTGCGGTGGGTGGCGAGATAGGCAGGGAACATTTCCTTCGTCGCTCCGGCAAGCGAGAGGCCCGTGAAGGTGTCGATTGGGATCGCCAGGAAGAGATAGAAGAACTGCATGGCGGGATGAAGCCTGTAGCAATTTGGATCGTTCCCGAAGATTTGGCGCCAGAACAGATAGCCGACGATGAGAAAAGCAAGGTGCTCCGCGTTGTGCAGTCCCTCGTTCTCGAGGGTGAGGTTGTACCAACTTGTCAGGTGACTGATCGGGATCAACACCGCGTAGAGCACGAAGGCAACCGCCCAGTGTCCGAGGAACTTGGCCACCCCTGAGCGCAGAGCCTCGGTGATTGCGATGTGGGACGTGCAGGTGGTGGATTTCCATGCCAGCTCGATCGGTGAGGCGATGGCGAACAGCGGGGCCGCAACCATGATGAGGAGCAGGTGCTGAACCATGTGGACCCAGAACAGCTCGCCGTCGTAGACGCCGACGAAGGTGAAGATGGACACACCGGTGGTGAAGAGGGCACCGATCCAGGCCGCCGTCTTGGCCGCCGACCAGGGATGGCGGGGGTGCAACGCGTTGTTGCGCTTGACGCCCCACAGGTAGAGAGCGAGCGCGGCCACGATCATGGCCATGGGGACGAATGCGAACTGGGTGGAGAAGAGTTGCGACCCCCGCAGTGGCGGGAGCCCCGCGTCGAAGACCGCGGCGATCACCTCAAGACGGTACCGCCGCTTTCAGCCGTGCTGCCAGACGCGTTGGGCGAGGCCGCGCTTCCCGAAGAGGGAGGCGGCGTCGAGCCGGGCCAGCTCTCCTTCAGTCATCTGCCAACCCAGGGCACCCGCGTTCTGCTCAGCCTGCGAGCGGTTCTTCGCTCCGGGGATGGGAACGGCGCCCTGCGCAATGAGCCAGGCCAGGGCGACTTGGCTCGGCGTCCGCCCGTCGTGGGCCTCCCCGATGCGGCGGAGCTCGGCGACGATTGCGTCGACCTGCTCCATCGGGTGAGCCGAGAACGTCCGGCCACCCGGCGGTGGATTCGACGCCGTGTACTTACCCGTCAGCCTCCCCTGGCCGATCGGCGAATACGCGAGCGGAACGACGCCGAGCTCGCGACAGCAGTCGATAAGGCCGACCCGTCGAGGCATCGTCCGCAGGAGTGAGAACTCGATCTGGTTGCTCGCCAGACGCAGGCCCCGTTTGCGCAGCGCCGCGTCGATCGAGCGCGTCTCCTTGGCCGA
>DATKHZ010000575.1:0-2059 GCA_035509995.1 Acidimicrobiales bacterium
AAAGGGAGGGGTTGCCGCGCACAGCCGGGTCCCGGCCGCTCCTCGGGGTGCTTTCGGTCGGGCTTGCTCTGGTGGCTGTCGCGGGCGGGGTGGTGGCGCCCCTTGCGGACTCGAGCGGGGACCTCGCTACCCAGGTGGTACGTGCGGCCGTCGTGGTGGCCTTTGCCATCGCAGGGGTGACCGCCCTCTCCAGGCGCCCTTCCGAGCACCAGCCCCTCGTGGTGCTGATCGGAGCGGCCCTTGGGGGGATCGTGACCGTGAGCGGCTCCCTGGTCGATGCGCACGCGCACGGCACGGCCGTGAGCGCGACACTCCTTTCCCTGGCACGTTTCGGCGAGCCGTTGGCGCTTGCGCTCCTGCCGATCGTCGCCATGCACGTCCTGTTCGGGATACCAGACGGGAGCTGCCGCCTGAGCCGGCTCGTAGTCGCCGGCGGCTACGTCGTGGGCGTGGCGTTGGGACTTGGCCTTTGGGTAGGGCGGCCATCGCTCCCACTTTGGCCCGTTGCCACTGAGGCAGTCCTGGCGGTCGCGATCGGCGCGGGCGTCTCTCAGCGCCGGTACTCACGGTCGGCGGGCCTCGAGCGCCAGCGCATGCAATGGTTCGGGTGGGCCGGGGCCGTGGCGGTGGAGGCGCTGCTGGTCGCGCTAGCACTGCGGGTGTTGCTCGGTTGGCCGACGCGCGCCGGCTTGGTCCTGACAGTGGCCTTGCTCCCCTTTGCGGCAGCGGTCGCGATGTGCAGCACCAGGCGATTTGCGGCCCGGATAGACCGCATCCTCGCTCACACCGTCTCGATCGCCGGGCTCACCGGGGTGGTTGCCGGCGTCTACCTGGTTGTTGTCGCCGGTCTCGGCAATACCCCAAGCCGCTCGGAACGGTCGTTGCTCGTGCTTTCGATGGTCTCCGCGGCGGTCGCCGCGCTCCTGTACGGTCCAGCGCGCCAGCGGCTCGGCCTCTACGCCAACCGTCTCGTCTACGGGGAACGCGAGGCACCGGACGCCGTCCTGCGTACCTTCGGCAGCCGCCTGTCCCGGGCCATACCCATGGACGAATTGCTCCTCCAGGTGGCCGAGTCCCTGCGAAAGACCCTGGCGCTCAGTGTTGCAGAGGTCTGGACGGGTTCCGGGGGCCATCTGCAGCGCTCGGTCTCGTCGCCGGACTCCGCCGCGATGAGCTTCGTGCTCAAACCGGAAGAGGAGTCTGTGGTTGCTCGCGCCGGCGTGACCGGGACCGCCTGGCTCAGCGTGTGGATGCCGGCCATCGTCGCCGGACGCGAAGGGGCCCTGTTGCGGGTCGCACCTACGACCCACTCGGGCCGCGTGCTCGGGCTGATAGTCGCGGTGCGCCCTGCCGGTTCAGACCAGTTCACCAACGACGACGACACGATGTTGACCGAGCTGGCCCGGCAGGTTGCCCTCGCACTGCACAACGTCGAGCTCGACTCGGCCCTGCAAAAATCGCTCGAGGAGCTGCGCGAAAAGGCTGAGGAGCTTCAAGAGTCCCGTGCACGCATCGTCGCCGCATCGGACGCGGCCCGTCGCCAGATAGAGCGCAACCTGCACGACGGGGCGCAGCAGCACCTCGTCGCGCTGGCGGTCAATGTACGCCTCGCGCGCAAGCTGGCCGAAACCGACCCCGAGGCCTCACTGGAGATCCTGGACCAGCTAGGCGAGGGCCTGCAAGGTGCGGTCCAAGAGCTTCGCGCTCTTGCTCACGGTATCTACCCGCCGTTGCTGGCCGACAGGGGGATCGAGGAGGCGCTGCGGTCGGCCGCCGGCCGAGCCGCCCTGCCCACCGCGGTGGAGGCATCCGACCTCGGCCGCCATCCGCCCGAGGTGGAAGCGGCGGTGTACTTCTGTTGCCTGGAAGCGCTCCAAAACGCGGGCAAGCACGCCGGAGACGGCGCTTCCGCCAAGGTCAAGGTGTGGGCGGAGCCCGGGGCGCTCATGTTCGAGGTGGCCGACGACGGCGCCGGCTTCGATGCCTCGGGCCGGCACGGCAAAGGCGCCGGGTTCGTCAACATGGGTGACCGCCTGGGAGCGATGGGAGGCACGCTGCA
>DATKHZ010000576.1:0-5109 GCA_035509995.1 Acidimicrobiales bacterium
CGCACCCGGCTCCGGAGGCCGGTGCTCTATCCCCTGAGCTACGGGGGCGGCGGACCAAGCATACTGGTGGCGCGCCGCCGCCTCCCTCCCTGGCTCGACCAGTGGCAATTCTGGCGTCGCAGCCTCGGCGGGCCTGCAACGATTGGTGCCCATGATCCCCGACCCCCTCACCGCCGAGGCGCCCAACGAGCAGTCACCCACCGCCGGTGTGGCCCGGCGCCAGGGACCTCTTCCTGCGCACCTGCTTCCTCTCACCGCGGAGATCGGTGGCGAGGGCCGGCTCCGGATCGGTGGCGTGGACGTCATGGACCTAGTGGAAGAGGTTGGGACACCGGTGTTCATCTACGACGAAGAACACCTGCGCCGGCGTTGCCAAGAGGCGCGCCAAGCTTTCGGCCCGAGGGCCGCATACGCGTCAAAGGCCTTTCTGTGCAAGGCGATGGCGGCACTTGCGCACAGGGAGGGCCTCTGTATAGATGTGTCTACCGGGGGGGAACTCGCTGTTGCGCTCGCAGCTGGTGTGCCCGGTGAACGTCTGGTGCTGCACGGTAACAACAAGTCCGAGGCGGAGCTCGACTCGGCTATCGCGGCCGGGGTCGGCAGGATCGTCGTCGATTCGTTCGACGAGATCGACCGCCTGGCCCGAGTGCTGAGCCGGCCAGATCCGAGCCAAGGAGGGGCCCTCCGGCCTCCGCCGAGCGTCCTGGTCCGGGTCACCCCTGGCATCGAAGCGCACACCCACGAGTACGTGATGACCGGCCAGGAGGACTCCAAGTTCGGCTTCGGCCTCGCCTCCGGTGCCGCGGCCGAAGCAATCGAGCGGCTCAGGCACCCGACGAGCTGTGTACGGCTGGTGGGCATTCACACGCACATCGGTTCGCAGATCTTCGCTCTCGAGAGCTTCCAGCAGGCCTTGGCGGTCCTCGGGCCGTTTTTCACCGGGCAAAGCCTGGAAGAGCTCTGCGTCGGCGGCGGCCTGGGTGTGCCGTACGTTACGGGCGAGGCCGCTCCGTCCATAACCGAGTGGGCCAACACCTTGCGCGAAGCGGCACGGGCCGCTGGCATCGGCGACACCGTCGTGCTTTCCGCGGAGCCGGGACGTTCCATCGTCGCTGCCGCCGCCATCACCTGCTACACGGTGGGCACGGTGAAGACGCTGCCCGGCGTTCGTACCTACGTGAGCGTGGACGGTGGCATGAGCGACAACCCGAGGCCGGTTCTGTACGGGTCGGGGTACGAGGCTTTCCTCCCGAGGGAAGCCCACGCGCGGCGGCCCCGCAACGTGACTGTCGTCGGCAAACACTGCGAGTCGGGGGACGTGCTCGTGCGCGACGCCTGCGTTCCGCAAGACCTGGAGGTCGGCGACGTGCTTGCGACCCCCGTCACCGGTGCCTACGGCCACGCGCTGGCGTCCAATTACAACAAGGTTCCCCGGCCGCCGGTCGTGTTCGCCCGGGACGGGGGCTGGCGGGTCGTGGTGCGTCGCGAGACCTACTCGGACCTGCTGGCGCTCGACAGTTAGAAAAGGTCCAGGCGGCCTGGCACGCTAGCCTTCGCACAATGGTCCCACCCGTGAGCCAAGAGAGCCAGGACAGCCACTCGCAACCCTCCTCGGCCAGGCCTACCGTGCGCGTCGGCTTGCTGGGCTGCGGCAACGTCGGGGCGGCCCTTGCCCGCTTCCTTCTGAGCGATGCCAAGCGGATCGCGGACCGCACCGGGCTCCACCTCGAGCTCGCGAAGGTGGCCGTGCGTTCGGCCACCAAGGAGCGTGACGTGCCCGGCGTCGAGACGCTCCTTACCACCGATGCCGGCGGAGTCGTTGATGACCCCTCGATCGACGTCGTGGTCGAGGTCATGGGGGGCATTTCACCCGCCCGTGACCTGGTGCTGAGGGCGCTGCGCAGCGGGAAGCCGGTTGTCTCGGCCAACAAGGAGCTGCTCGCAAACCACGGGGGGGAGCTTTGGGACGCAGCCAGCGACAACGGCGTCGACCTGCTCTTCGAGGCTTCGGTGGCAGGCGGGATCCCGCTCATCCGAGCGCTCCGGGAGTCGCTCGCAGGTGAACGTATCTACCGCGTCATGGGCATCGTCAACGGCACGACCAACTACATCCTGACCCGCATGGCCAACTCCGGAGCGAGCTACCAGGACGCTCTGGCCGAGGCGCAGGGCTTGGGCTTCGCGGAGCGCGACCCGACGGCCGATGTCGAGGGCTATGACGCTGCCGCGAAGGCTGCCATCCTGGCCAACGTCGCCTTTGGCGCCAAGGTCGTGGCGGGCGACGTCTACCGGGAGGGGATCTCGGGGGTTACCGGTCAAGACATCGAGGCTGCCAAGCGGCTCGGGTTCGAGATCAAGCTGCTTGCCGTCATCGAGTCCGGCCCCGATGGGTCGCTGGGCGTTCGGGTCCACCCGGCGATGGTCCCGGCGGACCACCCGCTTGCCGCGGTGCGGGACTCGTTCAACGCCGTTTTTGTGGAGGGGGACGCCGTCGGCCAGCTGATGCTGCTGGGTAGGGGCGCCGGCGGGTTGCCGACTGCCAGCGCCGTGCTCGGGGACCTGGTGGACGCCGCCCACAACCTGACCGTCAGAGGGGCGGCGCGGAAGTTGGAGCTCCACGCCGTGGCCATCCGCCCGATCGACGACCTGCGCTGCGCCTATTACCTGAGCCTGTTCGTGGCAGACCGCCCGGGCGTACTGGCCTCGATCGCCGGCGCGCTCGGCCGCCACAATGTCTCGGTCCGCTCGATGGAACAGGACGCGCCCGAACCCGAGGCCGGGCCGGCCGACACGGCTCCGCACGGGGGCGGCGAGGAGGCCCAGGCGCACCTCATGTTCGTCACGCACCCTGCCTTCGAGCGGGACATGCAAGCGTGCCTCCACGAACTGCGCAGCCTGGACGCGGTCCAGCGGATCGGCGGGCTGCTCCGGGTGGTCGGCCCTTGAGCGCACGCCCGTGGCGGGGGGTGATCGAGGAGTACCGCGAACACCTCCCTGTGAGCCGCTCAACCCCCGTTGTCAGCCTCCTCGAAGGCGGCACTCCCCTGATAGAGGCGCGGAGGTTGTCCGAACAGGTCGGCGCCAAGGTCTGGCTCAAAGTCGAGGGCGCCAACCCGACGGGCTCGTTCAAGGACCGCGGCATGACCGTCGCAATATCCAAGGCACTGGAAGAAGGCGCCAAGGCTGTCGTCTGCGGCTCGACCGGGAATACTTCGGCTTCGGCAGCTGCCTATGCGGCGCGGGCCGGGCTCGCTTGCGTCGTGCTTATTCCCGACGGGTACATCGCCTTAGGAAAGCTGGCTCAGGCGCTCGTGCACGGTGCAAAAGTCGTGCAAGTACGGGGAAATTTCGACCGCGCGCTCGCGCTCGTGCGTGAGCTGGCAGAAAAAGAACCGGTGACGGTGGTGAACTCCATAAACCCCTATCGAATTGAGGGCCAGAAAACCGGCGCGTTTGAGGTCGTCGATATCTTGGGTGATGCTCCAGAGGTACATTGCATGCCGGTGGGCAATGCCGGCAACATCGTTGCTTACTGGAAGGGGTACCGCGAGTACCAGGATGCGGGGAGGCTGCGGCGCCTGCCGCGGATGTTCGGTTTTCAGGCCGCGGGCGCAGCTCCTATTGTCCTCGGGCACCCGGTCGAAAAACCGGAAACGATCGCCACAGCGATCCGCATCGGCAACCCGGCCTCCTGGTACGGTGCGACCGCCGCGGCGTCCGAGTCGGGGGGCATGATCGGCTCCGTCACCGACAAGGAGATCCTCGAGGCGTACCGCTTCCTTGCCCGGGAGGAGTCCGTCTTTTGCGAGCCCGCCTCTGCCGCAGCTGTTGCCGGGCTGCTCAAGGCGGGTGTACCGGCCGGTTCGAAGGTCGTCTGCATCCTCACCGGCCACGGCCTGAAGGACCCCGACGTCGCCATCGGCCAGATCGCCGTACCCAAGGCAGTCGCCGCCGACCTAGCCGCAGTTCGTGAGGAGCTGGCGCTCTGAGCTCGGCCGTGATGGGGGTTCCTGGCGCGAGTGCCCCATAAGCGGTATCATGGTGATTGCCCGGCTCGGTAGTACTCACGAGCGGGACCTCATCCGGAGCGGGATCTCTCGGGCGTTACCAGTGGCCAAAGCGCAGTGCCGCAGGCCCAGGCTCAGGGGAACTGTCCAGGTTTCATTTGGATGCTCCGGCCGTGTTGACCCTATTCACACACACCCACACCCCCACAGAGGTAGTCAATGAGCGACCTGCAGCTCGAGCGCTCCGTGCTTGAGGCAAAGGAGCGGGACGAGCTCTTCGCTATCGCCTTGGCCTTGGGCGCATCGCCCGCGGCCCGCACCAAAAAGGCGGACCTGGTCTCACACATACTCCAGGTCACCGGCGTAGAGGAAGATGCGACGTCAACAGCCGAGCCGACGGCCGAGAAGCCTCGTCGGGCTCGTTCCCGACGGGCCAGCCCGACCAGCGGCCAAGAAGCTGCCGGCGACAGCGGGACCGAGCAGCTGGAACTGGCAAGCGCCAATGGCCACGTGGCCGAGGAGGCCTCGCCAGGACAGTTCGACGTGGCAGCCAGCAATGGTTCGGCCGTTGAGGGCCCCGACGATGGCGTACCCGCGCCCGTGTTCGACAGTGCCCCCCAGCTTGGCAGCGACCGGGACACCGACAAGGCGGTCCAAAACGACAGGGCTCGCCAGAACGGCGGGAGCCCGTCTAGCGGCGATGGCCAGGGCGAACCGGGCCAAAACTTCCAGCGTGCCGACCAGGGGCGCCAGCGCACGTTTGAGCCTCGCACCGGTGACCAGCGCCACGAAACAGACCCGAACCTCGGCAACAGCCGGCGCCGGCGACGCCGTAACCGGGAAAAGCCAACGCGTGGCGGAGAACGCGGGCCAGAGCGCGAGTTCACTTCGCCGGCACCGGCAGCCGAGGCGCCCTACTCGGGTGAGCTGGTGCCCTGCACCGGCCTTTTGGACCTGCGCGAGGAGGGCTACGGGTTCCTGCGCACAAATGGGTACCTGGCCAGCGCGAACGACGTTTACGTGTCGATCACCCAGGTGCGCCGTTACGGCGTACGCAAGGGCGACCTGGTGGAGGGTTCGTTCCGCCCAGCCGCCAACAACG
>DATKHZ010000577.1:0-5233 GCA_035509995.1 Acidimicrobiales bacterium
CCGTCGGCCGCCCCACTTATGAGCGTCCCGCACGCTCTACTCTCCGGCGGTGATCCCCGCGCCTTTGAGCATTCGCCGAAGGTCGACTACCTGCTGGGCGTCAATATTGCCAGACCGCGGGGCTCGGAACGTTTCGGTCTCCGAGCCGATGGTCACCTGATAGAGCCCATCGCTCTCGTCAGTGACCGAGCCCACTTGGCCCAGAAGGGAAAGAACATCGTGCCACTCAATGTTGTGGCTAACCGGATGGCTGAGAATTCTTTGCACTGTGGCCCGATGATGGGCGTCCAGCTTTGGCGTTTCTGCCATGTCCGTCTCCTAGGGTGTCCTGACCTGGTCGTTCTGTTGGGCAACCAAAGCGGTCTGCTCACGTTCGATCATACGAGGCGGGTTGCGTGACTCGTTTGGATCTCGCGCAGCTCAGCGCCAGCCAAGCTGCGGAGCGACGTCGCTCAGAAGCGAACCGAGGACGTGGGTGCAGTAGTCGACACCGAGCTGATTGGGGATAGTCAGCAGGAGGGTGTCGGCGGCGGCAATTGCCTCATCCTGGGCGAGTTGCTGGACTAGCTGCTCGGGTTCCCCGGCGTAGGTTTTGCCGAAGCGCGCTGTGCCGCCGTCGATGAACCCGACCTGGTCCTGCGAGTTGCTCTCGCGGCCGAAGTACGCGCGATCAAGGTCGTTGACGATCGGGAAAATACTCCGGCTGACCGAGACACGAGGCTCGCGGCCATGGCCGGCACCCGCCCAGGCCTTGCGAAACCGCTCGATCTGCTCAGCCTGTAGCTGATGAAAGGGCACGCCGGTGTCCTCGGTGAGAAGCGTGGAGCTCATCAGGTTCATCCCCTGCTCCCCGGCCCACTCAGCGGTCTGCCGGGTGCCAGCGCCCCACCAGATCCGCTCGCGCAGACCTTCGGAGTGCGGCTCGACCCGAAGCAGCCCGGGTGGGTTCGGGAACATAGGTCGCGGGTTCGGGTCGGCGAAGCCCTCGCCCTTGAGGACCTCGAGAAAGACCCGCGTGTGCTCACGAGCCATGTCGGCCGAAGTGACGCCCTCGGCCGGGAGGTAGCCGAAGTACCGGTAGCCATCGATGACCTGCTCAGGTGACCCACGGCTTATGCCGAGCTGCAGCCGCCCGCCCGAGATGAGATCCGCGGAGCCTGCATCCTCGGCCATGTAGAGCGGGTTCTCGTATCTCATGTCGATCACGGCGGTCCCGATCTCGATCCTGCTGGTCCGCGCACCGACGGCCGCCAGGAGCGGGAACGGCGAGGAAAGCTGATTGGCGAAGTGGTGCACCCGGAAGTACGCCCCGTCCGCGCCGACCTCTTCGGCAGCGACCGCGAGGTCGATGGACTGCAAAAGGACGTCGGAGGCTGAGCGGGCCTCCGAGTGCGGCGAGGACGTCCAGTGGCCGAACGACAAGAACCCGATGTGCTTCATGACCAGCCCAACGTACCGGAGGTCGATCCTCTTCCTGGTCAACAGCCCCAACGGGAACCACGTCACGCTGGAGGGCGCGACTGTCCTACGACTCGTCGACCAAGGCATTGATCCGTTGTTATCGTGCCCCTAAGGCACGTTGACGAGGAGAGTGCCCGGAGGTCGGCGGCCACGCGGAGGGGGAGGGTTAGTGATGGAACAGCTCGGGGCCCGGGAATGACGCCCAGCCGCCCGGGGGACCACGTGATCGTCCTCTTCGGTGCCACCGGTGACCTCGCAAAGCGCAAGCTGCTGCCAGGGCTGTTCCATCTGGCAGTTGCCGGGCTGCTCCCGACGCGCTTTCGCATTGTCGGCACGGCCCCGCCCCGGAACGCCCCTTCCGTGGACGGTTTCAAGCAGCACGCGCGGGACGCCGTCACCCAGTTCGGCACGAGCAAGCCGACGATAGAGGCGTGGCGTAAGTTCGAGGACACCCTGTCGTTTGCGATTGCCAGCCCTGACGACCCTTCCCCGCTGGTCGCGGCCGTTCAGGCGGCTGAGAAGGAGGTCGGCGGCGACCCGCAGCGGTTGTTCCACCTAGCCGTCCCGCCGGTAGCTTTCGGGTCGGTAGTGGAGATGCTCGGCGCCTCGGGCTTGGCACAAGGGTCACGTGTGATCATCGAGAAACCCTTCGGGACCGACCTAGCCTCGGCCCGGGCTTTGAACGACTCGGTCCACAAAGTGTTCGACGAGCCCCAGATCTTCCGGATCGACCACTTCCTCGGGAAGGAGTCAGTCGACAACATCTTGGCTCTACGCTTCGCCAACGGCCTCTTCGAGCCCGTGTGGAACCGGGAGCACATCGAGTACGTGCAGATCGACGTTCCCGAGAAACTGTCGATCGAAGGGCGCGCCGACTTCTACGAGGGCACCGGGGCTTTCCGCGACATGGTGGTCACCCACCTCTTCCAGGTCCTCGGCTTCGTCGCCATGGAGCCCCCGACCACCCTGTCGGCCAAAGCACTTGGCGACGAGCGCCAAAAGGTCTTCGACGCCCTGAAGCTCATCGACACCGATCACGTCGTGCGAGGCCAATACTCCGGCTACCGCTCAGAGCCGGGGGTTTCGCCTGGTTCCGAGACGGAGACATTTGTGGCCCTACGGGCGGAGATCGAGAACTGGCGGTGGGCCGGGGTCCCCTTCTATCTGCGCACCGGTAAGTCCCTAAATGAGGGCCGCCAAGTGGTTACCCTCGGGTTCCGGGAACCGACGCTTCGCATGTTCCCGCTCAACGCTCGCTCGAAATCTTCGGGTCGAGTCAACGAGGTCAATATCGACTTCAGTGACCCCGGCTCGATATCGCTGCGCTTCTTGGCCAAGGTACCGGGCCCTGATATGCACCTCGGTGAAGCGCGAATGGTCTTCCGGTACGAGGACTCCTTCTCCGCCAAGAACGAGCTCGAGGGTTACGAGCGTCTCATCCTCGAGGCCATGCTGGGCGACCAATCGCTGTTCACCAGCGCCAACCAGGTGGAGCGCTTGTGGGAGATCTCTACTCCGCTATTGGAACACCCTCCTGCGGTAGAGCCGTACGAGAGTGGGTCCTGGGGCCCCCCGTCCATCGCCAAGCTGATCGCACCTCATCGCTGGTACTTACCGGAGAAGAACTGAGATGGCACGCACATACTGCACGCCGCTATGACACCTCCATCGGTCCGCCTAATGCTCGCCGACGTCGACGGCACCCTAGTGACACAGGAAAAGGTCCTTACAGATCGGGCGGTCGCCGCCGTGCACAGCCTTCATAGCGCGGGCATCCGCTTCGCCATCACTAGTGGGCGCCCTCCCCGCGGGATGGCCATGCTCATCGGGCCCCTTGACCTGCAGACTCCCATTGCCGCCTTCAACGGAGGCCTCTTGGTCGACCGCGACATGAACGTGATCGAACAGCGGGTCGTCCCCGAGGAGCTGGTCGTCCCCATCGCCGATCTCATGACCTCGTTCGACTTGAGCGTGTGGGTTTACCGCGGTGCGGATTGGTACGTCCCTGATCCCAAGGGCCCCCATGTCGACCGCGAGGCCTGGACCGTCAAGTTCCAACCCAAGGTCATGAATAGCCTAAAGGGCCTCACCGATAACGTCGCAAAGATCGTGGGGGTGAGCGACGACCACGACGCTGTAGCCACCGCTGCGACTGCCGCCCACGAGCGGTTCGGGGATCATGTGAGTGCCGCCGCGTCCCAACCCTATTACCTCGACGTGACCCACCCCCAAGCCAACAAGGGAGAGGTGGCCAAGTACCTCGCGCAGAAATACCAACTTTCGACTGATGAGATCGCCACCATCGGCGACATGCCAAACGACGTATTGATGTTCGCCCACTCAGGCCTCAGCGTTGCAATGGGCAATGCCGACCCTCAGGTGCAACGGGCTGCACGTCGAGTTACGGACACCAACGAGAACGAGGGATTTGCGAAGGCGGTCGAGCGGTTCGTGCTACCAGGACAGGCTCCGACGGCGAAGGGCTCTGGCTAGGTCGTCTGGTGCGGATAGTCGGTCCGCTCAACAAAGCCCCCGCGCCCCACAAAGATGGTGGAAACAATCTCAGGTGGGAATAACCCGTGCGACATTACGCCGGGCGTCGCCTCCAACATGACGGCCAGGGAGGATGGGTTGCCGACTTCGCCAAAGAAATCCGCGATGATCCCGCCGTTAGGGCTGGGCGGAAAATCACGTCGTCGTGCGGTAGCCAGTCGTGCCAGCGTCGACTCGAGGCCGAAGGCGATCAGTTCGAGCGGGACTGGGGCGTGCAGCGCCGGCACCATCTTCGTCGAGTCGGCGATCACCACGAACCGCTCGGCAGCTATCGCCACCAACTTCTCCCGCGTGTGGGCGCCCCCGCCTCCCTTGACCAACCAACCCTCGGGGCTTATCTGGTCCGCCCCATCGATAGCCAGGTCGAGTCGGTCCACTGTGAACGGCTCCACATGCAAGCCGAGGCTCCTGGCCACCTCGTGGGTCCGGGGTGAAGTTGCGACACAACGGATGGACAACTTACGGGAGGCCAGGGCCGGCAGCAGGTACGCCACCGTCGTCCCAGTACCGAGCCCGACAACCATGCCGTCCTCTACCACCTTTGCCGCCGCTCGGGCTGCTAGGGACTTCTCGGTCTCACGCACTCCGTTTGGGACCACCTCACTGTTGTTTTCCATGTAGCTATCTTGGCCTAGCACCGTGCCGCTCGACATCCGTCATGGACTTGAGTGCGCCAAAGGGGCGGGAAAGCGAGGGTCGCTCGTTGCGATCCCCTCGGTAGGATGCAGCCGTGCCGAGGATGGTGCTCGTGTTCCTTGCATTGACCTCCCTGCTAGCGGGCGGCGCGGCGAACCCGTCAGGCAACCGGCGAGACGCCGCAAACAGCGCAGGGACGTCGGTCGCCAACACGGTCTCCCTGCAGCACCCGTGCGGCACGGTTACCGGTTCTCCAAGAGCGGACGAGGTTCTGCTCATTTGGGAGGAAAACCACAGTTACCGCTCTGTCATCGGCAATCCGGGTTCACCTGGGTTCAACCTTTTGGCGGCCAAGTGCGGGATGGCCACCGACTATCAGGCCATCGACCATCCGTCATTGCCCAATTATCTCGAAATCACTTCCGGCGCCCTTTTCGACCGCCCACCCTGGACATCGGACTGCGACGCCGTCGATAGCTGCGTGACGAACGCGGCATCGATCTTCTCCGAACTTGTCCAGGCCAAAAAGCAATGGCGGGCGTACGCTGAGTCCATGGTGTCGTCCTGCCAGACGGTCAGTGCG
>DATKHZ010000578.1:0-2889 GCA_035509995.1 Acidimicrobiales bacterium
AGTCAGCTTCCCGAGCCAGAAAGCTCAGTACGTCAAGGTTGTCCTAACAGCATCGAACACCAGCTGGTGGTGGTCGATCGACGAGTTCTACCTGAACGGGTAGCGCTTCCTAATCCTGCGCAGATAAGCCCCCGGGCGGTACCGGCCACAGGTCGGTGCCACGCCCGGGGGCTCTCGTACGTCCGATGCTGACCGCAAAGCGACGGCCCGCAGGATCAGCGGCTCTTCAAGAGGGGCTCGAGGAACTGGCCGGTGTAGCTCGCCGAGCACTTGGCCACTTCCTCAGGTGTACCGGTAACCACTACCTGCCCGCCCCCGTCGCCGCCCTCAGGCCCGAGGTCGACCAACCAGTCCGCGGTCTTGATCACATCGAGGTTGTGCTCGATGACGATCACCGTGTTGCCTTGTTCGACCAGGCGGTAGAGCACCCCGAGCAACTTGCGGACATCTTCGAAATGCAGTCCCGTGGTCGGTTCGTCGAGAATGTACAGCGTCCTGCCGGTCGAGCGTTTCGACAGCTCGGAAGCCAATTTTATCCGTTGAGCCTCGCCGCCGGAAAGAGTCGGGGCCGGCTGGCCAAGTCTTACATACCCGAGGCCGACGTCTACGAGGGTCTGCATGTGGCGCGAGATGACCGGCTGGTTGGAAAAGTACTCAGCCGCCTCCTCGCAGGACAAGTCAAGCACATCAGCGATGTTCTTACCCTTGAACGTGACATCGAGGGTGTCACGGTTGTAACGGGCGCCCTTGCAAACTTCGCAAGGGACGTAGATGTCCGGCATGAAGTGCATCTCGATCTTGATGGTCCCGTCGCCGGCGCAGCCGTCGCAGCGCCCTCCGGCCACGTTGAACGAAAAACGGCCCGGTTGGTAGCCGCGCACCTTGGCTTCGGTGGTCGCTGCGAATAGCCGCCGCACATGGTCGAAAACACCCGTGTAGGTGGCCGGGTTGCTCCGCGGCGTGCGACCTATCGGCGACTGGTCGACGTCTACCACCTTGTCGAAGGCTTCCATGCCCTCGACCTTGCGGTGGCGGCCCGGGACGTCCTTGGACTTGTAGACCCGCTGCATCATGGCGCGCAGCAATATATCGTTCACCAGGGTCGACTTGCCTGACCCCGAGACACCGCTCACGACGGTCAGGCACCCCACCGGGAACTGGACGTCGATGTTGGCCAAGTTGTGCTCCTTCGCCCCCCGTATGCTCAGCCAGCCTTTCGGCTCCCTGCGTTGCTCCGGCACGGGGATGTACCGCTTGCCCGAAAGGTACTGGCCAGTGAGAGAAGCCTTGGTGCGCAACAGTTCCTTCACGGTCCCGGAGACGACTATCTGGCCTCCGTGCTCCCCCGCGCCGGGCCCGATGTCCACCACGTGGTCGGCGGTGCGGATCGTCTCCTCGTCGTGCTCCACCACGATCACGGTGTTGCCCAGGTCCCTCAGCCTTATCAGAGTGTCGATCAGCTTGCGGTTGTCCCTCTGGTGGAGGCCAACGGACGGTTCGTCAAGCACGTACAGGACTCCTACCAGGCCGCTACCTATCTGGGACGCCAGCCGTATGCGCTGGGCTTCCCCTCCCGCAAGGGTCCCGGCATTGCGGTTGAGGGAAAGGTAATCGAGGCCCACGTCCACCAAGAACTGCAGCCGTGCCTTCACTTCTTTCAGGACGCGGTCGGCGATCAGGTGGTCCCGCTCGGAAAGCCTCAAGTCAGCGACGAACTTTGTGGAATCGCGGATGGACAGGTTGCAGACCTCGAACAGGTTGCGGCCACCGACTGTGACGGCCAGGCTCTCGGGCTTGAGGCGGGCTCCCGTGCACTCGCTGCAGGGGACCTCCCGCATGTAGCCCTCGATCTGCTCACGCATGCTGTCGGACTCCGCCTCGGCGTGACGGCGCTGCAGGTAGGGGACGACACCCTCATACGCGGTGTAGTAAGAACGCGTCCTGCCGTAACGGTTCTTGTAGTGCAGATGGACCTGTGTGCTTCCCGAGCCGTACAGTACGACCTTTTGGTCCTGCTTTTTGAGCTTCCGCCACGGCAGCGAGGTCGGGATGCCGAAGGTCTCCGCGACGCCCTGGAGGAGGCGCCCGAAATACTCGCTGCGCGCCCCGCCCCAGGGAGCCACAGCACCGTCGTCGAGCGACAGGTCGGGGTCGGGCACCACTAGTTCGGGGTCGACCTCGTAACGAGTCCCGAGGCCGTCGCAACGGGGGCATGCGCCATATGGAGAGTTGAAAGAGAAATTGCGGGGCGCTAGTTCGTCATAGGAAGTGCCGCACACCGGACATGCAAGGTGCTGCGAAAAAGTGAGCGTCTCGGGTTGGGCCCCCCCATCCTTGCCATCCCCGTCGTTGCCTCCCGCACCCTCCTCGGAGGCAGAACCGCGCGGGACGATCTGGACCTCGGCTACGCCGTCGGCAAGCTTCAAGGCCGTCTCCAACGAGTCCGTCAAGCGGCGCTCTATGCCCGGCCGCAGGACGAGACGGTCAACCACTACTTCGATGGTGTGCGCCTCGTAGCGCGCCAGCTTGGGCACCTCAGACAGTTCGTAGGCCGTCCCGTCGACTCGGGCACGTGCGTAGCCCTGGCCCGCCAGCTCTTCGAAAAGGCTCTCGTACTCGCCTTTGCGGCCTCTCACCATCGGGGCAAGCACCTGGAAACGGGTGCCCTCCGGGAGTGTCAATACGCGGTCGACTATCTGCTGTGGCGTCTGGCGGGATACAACGCTGCCGTCCTTGGGGCAGTGCGGGATCCCGACGCGGGCGTAAAGCAAGCGCAAATAGTCGTATATCTCGGTGATCGTGCCTACGGTGCTTCGCGGGTTACGTGAGGCCGACTTCTGGTCTATCGATATCGCGGGCGAAAGCCCTTCGATAAAGTCGACATCCGGC
>DATKHZ010000579.1:0-2570 GCA_035509995.1 Acidimicrobiales bacterium
GTTGCCGAAGTTGCCGACGATGAACCCGTCGGCTGCCCTTGCCACCGGACCTGGTGCCAGCAGCTCGTTCGAGGTTGGTGTTACCGGGCCCAACAGGTCGGTGGAGTATTGTTGCAGAGCACCGGGGGAAACGACAGACCCGGAGACGTGGTCTGGCGCGAACAGCATCCACCAAAAGAGGTCGCCGGTAAGGACGAGGAACACTCCGCCCGCTGCAGCCAAGCCGATGGCGAAATGTCGAGCGAGCCGCATAACTTCGGCGCGCTGCACCGCCGCTGCGACACCGATGCTCACGGCCGTGACGACGGCAAGGTCAACCAACATTTCCAAGTCGATGAGAGCTTGCACGCCAGCCAGTGCGCCCAGCAGGAATCCCATCCGTACAGGCCGGTGTCGTTGGGCGACCGCGAGGTCATAGACGCACCAGACGATGCCCGGCAAAAACGGAGCAAAGGCAAGGTTGAGGTGGGCTTCGTTGCCTTGTGCTTCGTTCAGTAGGTACGGGCCGAAGCCATAGATGAGCCCACCGAAGAAAGCGGCTTCGGTCCGTTGGCACCAGGTCCTGATCACGAAGAACATCGACGTGGCCGAGAGGAAGAGAGCCAGGCGGATTAGGAAGTTCCAGGCCGCTACGGGGCCAACCAGGAAGGTCAACGGCGCTCCGAGGAGCCCGAGGATCGTGCCGGAGGGGCTATTACCCAGATCCACGCCGGTTGGGAAGTCGATGTAGCTCGTGTGGAAAGGGTTGAGCCCGTGTCTGATGGCGAATGCTGTCCAGTCGAGGAACCAGACCATCTGCGCGGGATCGTAATATCCGCGACCCGGAAGATGGCTGTTGTCGAACGGACCGATGGGCAGGAACAGCGCTACCGACAAAATTGCGAACACGACCACACAGCCGGTGAGCACGACGCTGCCGAGATGACGCCCTGACACAGCCCGGACTCCCGATCTCACCCACCGATGGTAACAAGACGCAAAGCAGCCGCCCTCCGCGATGCGGCCGGCGACGGCTTTTCGGCGCCGCCGTATCCCGAAACCGGTGCCGAGACTCGTCCGGGTGGTAAGAGTTCTGGAAACGGTGGGCTTCAAAAACGTTTGCCAAACGCGACGGTGACAGGGCTTCGTCCACATGGCGGTCACGGCCGTGTTCTCGTGGGCCTAGACCGGGTCTCGTTGAGCTTCCCCGTGGCGGGTTTCGATCGCCAGCAGGAGTCTGGGTCCTCGGTGGCCGCGCGCAACCCTCGGGGGCAACTTGCGGGTCCGTACGGGGGGACGTCGCAGCGGGTCGGGGGGCGACGGTGTTCGTGGGCGTGTCAGAGGGCGGTGGGGCGGGCCTGGGGCAAGGTCAAGTTCAACCCCTCGAGGGTCCTCGACCCCGACGGCTGGGGGCTTGTGCATCCCGACGATCTGGGCCAGGCCCTGACCGAGGTGGTACCGATGGCCCGCCAGTACCTGAGGCCCGCAGCCAAGATGGCGGCGTAGGGGTCCGTCGCATCGACTTGGCCCGGGACTTCGAGGGTGTCTCCAAACCGGCGAACCATCGTCAGGGCGCTGGCGCCGATGCCCAGGCCGTGGGCACGGCGCAACTTGGTGCACTCGGGCCCATCCAGGCAAGGGGCGCAAACTCTGATGGTCGGCTCTGGCGCCGGCGCCGTACGTTTGTACGACCAGCACGCTGAGACCGAAGGCAGGGCGCCCGAAGGGGTGCTGCGCTGGGAAGCCGAGTGCCGGCCGGACTGGGCGGCCAAGTACGGAGGCCTGCTAGCTGTGTCGGACATCAACGAGGCGGGGTGCGTGGCTTTGGCCGAGGACCGTTGGGCGTGGTCGGGCATGGGCACCGAGGTCGCCGCCATCTCGAGGGTGTACGAGCTGGTGAGGTCCTCGGAGCTCCCGGTGCGGGAGCAGAACGGGTTGTTGGTGTTCGTTTGGGGCCAGGCGGCACGTGATATGGCGTTTTTAGCAAAAACATCGCTGGCAAAGTACGGTCGCCTCCAACGGGTGGTTGGGGTGGTGGTCGAGCCCGGGTCGTTGGACATGTCCCACGGGGTTGTCAGCCGGCTCGATTGGGGCACGGGACGGGGAGGTTTCTCGGGTGGCGTAGCCCATCGGTTGCTGCGATCTGGCCGTTCTCCCCCGGCGTGACCGGGGTTCAGTAGCTTGGCCAGCCTCGTTCTCTGGTGGCTGTGCGCCGGCCCGGCGTGTCCCCGGCGACATAGGCCGAGCGCCGAGCGGGGGCGCGAGGGCGAGCTTCGAGGGCCCCGCCCCGCCGGCGCGGTGCTTCCAGGGGCTAGCTCAGTCGGGCTGAGCTGTGGCTAGTTGAAGCGCGGGGGCCGGGCTTCGGGCGGGCTAGTTGGCGGCGATGGCGGACCACGTCGTGGCGGGTTGGCCGGGGCCCTCGACCGCGTGAGGGAGCGGTGCCGCCCTTGGCATGAGTGATCTTCCGCACAGTTGGGGAGAGGCAGGCAAGGGTCGGCGTAGCCGAGCGAGAATGCTTAGCGGAGGCCCGGAGCGCCCCTTGACGGCGTCGGCTTTGGCCCGGACGCCAGTCATCCTGTCGAGTAGCCCAC
>DATKHZ010000580.1:0-3887 GCA_035509995.1 Acidimicrobiales bacterium
GCTCCACAACAACGACCGTCTTCACCACGACGACGGTGCGGCCCGTCACGACAACGACGGTGCCGACCACCACCACGACGGCCGCCAAAGCCACCGTCAAAACTAAAGGCGCGTCGTCCGCTGGTTACTGGTTAGCAAGCGCGCACGGTGACGTTTATCGGTTCGGCGGGGCCGTTTATCATGGTTCACTGGCAGGTAAAGGCTCTCCGGTCGATGACATCGTCGCGATTGCGCCTGCCCCACGTGGCGGTGGGTACTGGATCGTCGCCAGGAACGGGAACGTGTACGGCTTCGGCAGCGCCAGGTCTCATGGTTCGCTCGCAAGCCAGGGGACCGACGTCGACGATATAGTCGGCATCGCCCCAGGTCCCGGTGGGGGCGGCTACTTCCTGGTCGGGCAGAACGGCAACGTCTACAACTTCGGGACGGCCAAGTTCCACGGCTCCGTGCTGAACAAAAACGTCGACAACATAGTCGCTATTGCGGCCACCCCGGACGGGCGGGGTTACTGGGTCGTCAGTTCCAAAGGCGCCGTATCACCTTTTGGCGACGCCAAGAAACTCGGTTCCCTGGCAGGCCGCGCCCACGGGCTGGACATTGTCGGTATCGCTGTCACCCCTGACGGACGTGGCTACTGGTTAGTCGGCAAAAATGGCGCGGTGTACCGCTTCGGCGACGCGGCTAACCATGGCTCGCTCGCTGTGAAAGGTCCTCGGGAAATCGTGGGTATCGCTGCCACGGGGGACGGCGGAGGCTACTGGCTCGTGAGCGCCAACGGCGGCGTGTCCCACTACGGCGACGCTGCGTTCGCCGGCTCGTTGACCACCAAGCACTCCACCGTCGTCGGGCTTGCTGCGGTCTAGTTCAAGCACACGGGCGCTGCCGGCCTTGCGCGCCGAGGTCTTCGCCGCGCCCGCACGACCACCAGGCCAAGACCGAACGAGACCGCCAAGCCGGCCTCCTCGAGCCCGACCCGCAATACCCGTCATGAGCGGCGGTCCGCCATGGCGGCGGAAGGCCGACACCGAACTTGGTAGCCAGCCGGCCCTGTGATGACGACCTGTCCAGTGAGCGCGCGAGGTGTTTGTCGACCGACCCTGGCTGCTGGACCACTAGGCGGCCCTATCGGCCTGCTCGCCAGCACGCTCAGAGCGCGCTCGACTGCATTGAGTGAAGTCGCAAGCGGCATTATGCGAAGTGTGCAATCGCGTGAACGACGGTTGCCACAAACTTGCGCAAAAGCAATGCGAGAAGCGCACGCGTAACCGCGCTAAGTGCGAATTGTCGGCAGACAGCTTAAACTGGCGGCAAATGAGGAAAAAAAGGTCTCAGTCTCCTTGTCCGACCGCGACTTGTGGGTATAACGTTTGGCACAAGCGAAACGCCGTCATCTGCTGGGCTTGCTCGGCAGGGGCGACAATTAGGGGGGCGCTGTTGCCGAGCTGAGGGGCTCGGCGTAAGGAGCAGCGGGCCAGTGGCGCGCTGGCCCGCGCTCGATCTGGCCGCGTGCTGTCGGGATGGGTCCGTGCCCGCTGGCGAGCCGGCGTCTCCAGGCGATGCCGACAACAAGCCGACAGGAAGCTCACGAGAAGTTTTTGGCGAGCTCTTTTGACCCAACTTGGATAGAGTTGCCAGATCACCGAGATCCAGCAGGGTTCGCTTTACGCGCTCGACGACATGAGCGGGATCGAGCGCGTGCTCGTCGTTACCGCTCACCCTGACGATGTCGATTTCGGGGCCGCAGGATCGGTTGCCGCGTGGGTGAAAGCGGGTGTCGAGGTCGCTTACTGCATAGTGACCGACGGCGATGCCGGCGGTTCCGATCGCGCCATTTCGCGCTCGGACATGGCCAAGCTGCGCCAGGAGGAACAGCGCGCTGCGGCCGGCGAGGTCGGCGTAGCTACAGTCACGTTCCTTGGGTACCCTGACGGTCGGCTCACCTCGAGCATTGAGCTGCGGCGCGACATCACAAGGGCTGTCCGCCAGTTCCGCCCCGACCGCCTCGTGGGCCAGTCCCCGGAGCGCTATTGGGACCGCATTGGCGCAAGCCACCCTGACCACCTGGCGGCGGGTGAGGCTGCCATCTGCGTTGCCTATCCCGATGCGCGCAACCCCTTTGCCCACCCGGAACTGTTGGAGGAGGGCCTCGAGCCGCACGCTGTCAAGGAGTTGTGGTTGATGGCCTCCCCGCGCAGCAACCGCGCCGTCGACGTCACCACGACCTTCGACCGCAAGATCGCGGCACTTCGTCAACACAAGAGCCAGGTCGGCGACGGCGGTGACCTTGAACAGCGGCTGCGGGGCTGGCTTTCTGCCAATGCGCTAGCTGCGGGCCTCGAAGACGGGTGCTTGGCCGAGCTGTTCCAGGTTGTGCAAATGCCGCCATCGGGATCGGCCTGATCGGCGCCGGGCGGGGCAAGGCGGGCGAAAAAAGAGGCTAAGGGGGGTGAAAACAGTGCGTATTGCAACGTGGAACGTCAATTCTTTGAAGGTGCGGATGGAGCGCGTGCCCGAGTGGCTCGCCTACGCGCAGCCGGACGTGCTCTGCCTGCAAGAGACGAAGCTCTCGGATGCTACTTTTCCTCACCTTGCGTTCGCGGCGCTCGGGTACGAGTCCGTGCACCACGGGTCGGGCCAGTGGAACGGTGTCGCCATTCTCTCCAGGGTCGGCCTGGAGGATCCTCTCATGGGCTTCCCGGAGGCGGATCGCGACCCGGACACGAGGCTGATAACCGCGACATGCGGCGGGGTACGGGTTTGCAGCGCGTACGTCCCGAACGGACGGACCGTAGGTTCGGAGCATTACGCCTACAAACTCGATTGGCTTGCGAAGCTGCGACGTCACCTCGCCACAATCGCAAAGCCCGAAGACTTGGTGGCGGTCTGTGGCGATTTCAACATCGCCCCAGCGGATATCGATGTCTGGGATCCCGCAGCTTTTGTCGGGGCAACGCACGTGACTCCGCAGGAGCGGGAGGCTCTCACCCAGCTTGAGTCTTGGGGGCTTGTCGACTCATTTCGTGAGCGCTGGCCGAAAGAAAAGGTTTACACCTACTGGGACTACCGCGCCGGCGACTTCCACGAAGGCCGCGGGATGCGTATCGACCTCATCCTTGTAACACGGCCTTTGGCGGCCAAGATCACCTGGGCTCTTGTCGATCGCAACGCACGCAAGGGAAAACAGCCCTCAGACCACGCGCCTCTGTTTGTGGATGTCGCGCTGTAGAGCTGTCCGCTTTATGCGCGGGGCATGCTGAGGAAGCCCCACTGCGGTAGCCGCGCAGGACCTTCTATTTCCCACTCCCACGGCAACGGCAATGCGGCCGAACCGCCACCCGCCAGTGGGCGTGGCCGGCGTCGACGGGAGGTCCCCGCACTGCCACCCCGCCCGCGGTAGACGATCAGCCCACTGATCGGGTCCGGTACAGCGTCAAGAGCAGCCTGGACGTGGGGGAGTGCCCGCCAAGCATCCCAACCCTTCGCGTCGACGAACTCGACCTCAAGAACTACTCCCCAACTGTGGTGGTGCCAGGACCAATCCTTGGCACCCGACAAGAGAGCAGATTCAAGTATGGGATCGCCATGGGCCTCAGCCCACAAACCCGCGGAGGAGGCGCCGTCAAACACCTCGATTGAGTACCACTCAGACATTCCACCTTTCAGTGTACTCCGTCACGCTCAGTGAGTCCAGATTGAGCACGAATAGGTGCATTTTTCCTGCTCGACCTGCTATCGCGCCGGCTTCACCACTTGTGGTGGCTGTCGACGAACTGGTCTGATGTGTGAGAGGCTTGCACCTTGCCACGTGTGTGCTCGCGCTACCGACCATGGAGCCAGCCAGGTATTGGCCCGTTCTCGAGGGCCAAACCCGCCGCCCGCTGCCAAAA